>JAFEBR010000741.1 GCA_018242565.1 Planctomycetota bacterium
GCGAATGGAAATATTCGATGTCATATTTATTTCGCAAAATATTTTAATGCAAATCGCAGGTCATAGACTTCCATTTCCGCTCCCCGTCTTTGGGTCGCTGCGTGTCCTGCGACCCGTAGGATCAGGTCTTCGTCAATGGTGAAGCGTGCCGTCACGCGTTCATGGTCGTACGGTTTCGGCAACTCGGAATTGACGGGAACTGCAACGATGCCTTTCGTCGTGTATTGCTGGTTGTTTCGACGGGCTCCCTCTTTGACGATCAGTCGCGCCATTCCATCTCGGTTGTCGGTACAAAACAGGCTCACCTGCCGCTGGCATGCCTCCGGTTTGGCTATGGCCCCCGAATCAAAAACGGGATGATTCGTCTCATCCGAGAGTTCCAAACTGATCGGTGCGGCAAGCACGGGGTGCATATTTAAGGCAGCGACGATGGCCGCGCCCTCTGCGATAATCGAGTCTGCATTGGGAACCTCCACCATCCGCGTACCGAACCGGTCGAACATTTCTTGCCGAATTAATGGGATTCGCGATGTCCCGCCGATCAGGAGGGCCACGTCGATGTCACTCGGATTCAGCCCGGCCCGCACCAGTGTTTCGTCAACTTTATGGATGGCGTCTTTAACGTCCGACTCGATCAGCGAATTGAACTGCGATCGTGTGACCTGCTCATACAGGTCGTACGAACGCTCATTCACTCGGCAGAAACTCTTCAAACCAAAGTAAACCGACTCGGCTGTGGAAAGATCGATCTTTCTCAATTCCGATTCGACATTCATGCGATCGCGAATACTCGGACTGAGGCCAAGCTCTTCGACGTTCAACTGGTGACGATCGAGAAATAAGGACCTCGAAAAATTCCCAAGGATTTCGTCGAAATGGTCTCCGGAACGTTCGCGAGTCCCCGATGTGGCCAGCTCCGTGATCATTCCGCCAGCGATCTCGCCGACGGTGATATCCAGAGTGCCTCCCCCCCAATCAAACACGAGGATTTTTTCACTGTCGCGGGCTTCGAGTGATTTAGGCTGGCGGTCTGATAGGCAGTATCCCACGATGGCAGCGAATGGTTCATGGACAAAGGTCCGAATGTGAATGCCCGCCTGATTCGCAGCCCTGCGCAGATCGCGTCGTGCACGGCCATCGAATTCTACAGGAATTGTGACAACCGCATGTTCCAGTTCCACATGATGACGGGTCTTGGCGTCTTGTTTCAGATAACGAAAAATCTCGGCCGCGATGTCGCGTGCCGGGTGCTTTTTTCCGAATATCGAGAACTCTCGCTCTTTGCCCAGATGCCGCTTGATCGATGAAAAAAACAGGTTCCCGGGCGCGTCAGAGTAACCATGAATCTGTTCTTTCGCCCTTCTGCCGACCGTCGGTCCTTCGCTGGCACGATACCAAACCACTGACGGATGAGGACGCGAATCAGCCAGCAGTGGCGTCGTCAGCATTTTCTCAGTCATGTTCACTGCAGTGGCGACAACCGAGTTCGTGGTACCGAAATCAATTCCGATTCCATCAATTCGAGACTTTACTGGCCGATTCATGAATTGACCCTTTGTTCAAGCCATTTGGAGATTTGATCGAGACGGTTGACAGCCATCTCAATGTTGGGCGCTCCCTCTGTCAGGCAGTATTTTGCTTCGCGCATCTCGTGCGTCACTCGTGATGTAAATTCATGAGCCTGTTTCGCGAGCTGCAACCGCTGCTGGCTTTCGAAATGTTGCTCGCCAAGGTGGCGTTCTTCCCGTTCCCGTTCGAGTTCCTGTCTGGAATTCAAAACCTCTTGCTCCAGGTCCTGTGCGCGCTGCA
>JAFEBR010000742.1 GCA_018242565.1 Planctomycetota bacterium
ACGCCCAGTTCGTCGTAGCCACAGACGATTTCATCGCGCATGATCCGACATTTTTCCTGCATCACGTAGTCGCGCCGACGCAGGTCGTCGAGTGATGCGACCGCATGTTCGCAGGGCAGGTAGGCATAGTGCACCGTCGGGCGGTAAATCGCCTTGCCACGGGGGCCCTTCACGGTCAGGAATTCAGAAATGCTGAATGCTTCGCCATGGCGAATCACCATGCCGACGATTTCGCTCGACGGGACCCGCGACCGAACGAAGGTGTTCATGCCGAACCGTTCGAGGCAGATCTGGTTGCGCGGACCCACCTGATGGACCCAGGCGTCTTTGGGCAGTTTACGTTCGTGCGTGCCCCAGCCCATTTCTGCGGGGGCAATGCCTTCTTCGTAGAATCCCTCAACGCTCCAGGTGTTCACGAACTCGGTGCGACTGCGACGCTTGTTGGAAATCTGCGTATCGCGTTCGCTGATATGGATGACTTTCACACCCGTCTGCTGTGCCAGCCGATTGAACTTGTTCTGGGCCAAGGCGTCTTCGAGGTCGGCTCGTCGCGGATCGTCTGGTTGCTCAGCCAGAATGCGTTCCGCGATGTCGCGCAGCGCCATTTTGGTGAAATGCGAAACCAGGCCAGGGTTGGCACCGTGGTCGAGGATGGCGGTGGGGCCATTTTCGGCGGGCCACGAGGCAATCAGTTTCCGCAGTTCCATATGGCGCGCGTACAGGGTTCGTTCGGGAGGCGACTTGAACTCCGCCCCCGAGTACGGATCCCACACTTCGACGGACGTGTTCACGTACAGCACGCCATGTCGCCGGCAGAAATCGAGCAGCGAACCGCAGTCGATGTTCCAGGCGAGATCGATCAGCAGGTCGCCGGGACCGACGTGCTGCTGTAGAACCTGCTCGTAGTTTTCAGGAGTGATCCGTTCCCGGATGAAGTGCACGCCCTGTGTCAGGTACGGGGCGAGAGTCTTACGGCAATCGACGAAGTCCAGAACCGTGACTCGTGCTGGCGGGATATCAAGATGTCTCAGCAATAAAGGCAGCGTACACTGCGCCACACCGCCAAAACCCAGAACCAGAATCCGCCCGTCAAAATGCGTAACACCCATGATGCCTCCTTTCCAGTGCGAGCTATTCCACGCCAATGATACGAGCCAGATCCAGACCGTTAAACGGCGACGCGCTGGCACACGTGTAGGCCCCCATCGTGGGCACCAGCAGCAATTCGCCAATTTCGAGATCCGGAAGTTTCTGGTCGCGGTTCACGACGTCACTCGAGTCACAGGTCGGGCCGGCCACAACACACGAGAACTGCTCGCGTTCTTGAGCGGCTCGCGCCAGGATTGGGTATTCAACATGATCGAACACCTGTCCTGAGAACGAACCATACAGACCATCATCAATAATGTACCAGCGGGTGCCAGCACGGGTTGATTTGCCCAGAACGCGGGTAATCAACGTCATCGTTTCAGCGACCAGGCCACGGCCCGGTTCCGCGATAACGCGGACGGGGATGTCGCCGAAGGTCTCGTCGAGGGCGCGTTGCAAAGACCGGCAATAAACGTCGAGGGTCAGCACAGAATCCATATAGGGAGCCGGGAAGCCGCCACCAACGTCCAGCATTTCCAGTTCAATTCCTGCACGCACGGCCTTGTCCCAGATCCGGCGGGCTTGGCACAGTGCGTGATGGAAGTCTTCGGGAGAACGGCACTGCGAACCCACGTGGAACGACATCCCCTTGACCGACAATCCGGCGGCCTGCGCTGCGAGCATCAGGGGGACGGCATCGGCTTCGAATGCGCCGAATTTGGCCGAAAGGTTGATCAAGCTCGAAGACGAACTCACCGCCAGGCGCAAAATCAACTTCGCGTCGGGAGCGTACTGCGCCAGCTTGGGGATTTCATTTTCGTTGTCGAACACGAACCATCGCAGCCCGGCGTTATAGCAGTTTGTCAGGTTCTGGACGGTTTTGCAGGGGTGCGTGTGGATCATGTTGTCGGGTGAGAAACCAGCCTGCAGAGCGGCCTGCATTTCACCCCATGAGCAGACGTCGACAGACGAACCCGCTTCACACAGCGGACGTAAAATCGCGTCGGCCGGATTCGCCTTTGCTGCGTAGAACAGTTCCACGTTCGGTAAGGCCGCACGCATCGCTTCGTAATTGCGAAGCAACACCGAACGGCTGGCGACCAGCAGTGGGGATCCAAACTGCTGTGCCAGCACTTCCGCCTCGGCGAACGAGACCACTGGGCGGGCTGAGCGGTACACGTCCGCAGCAGACGATTCAGTCGTAATTTGATCGAGTACAGTAGCCATCTGGGCGATCTCCTTCATGGAGGATGTTTCTAGAATTGGGGCGCCGCAAACACTGCGAGCCTTGAACCGAAAAAAGAACCGAAACCGCGAGTCTCACATCCGTGGACGACGAGGGGTTTCCTTGCCCCTGACGAACGGTAACGAGCCGGATTGGCTACTGCCGGCACAGGGACGGGTATCAAGGCGGGGTAGCAACCCCAGACGTCAACGCGCACAGACCAGAACTGCGGGCGGTCGCAGTCCACATCAGGCCAGTCGCGACTTTGCGACAGGCGACCCAGATTGGCTGCTGGGACTCAATCAAGGATTGAGCGGCGGCTGTTGGTGGCAGATAAGTGTGCGAGAGTTTAGAGAAAACGCGACAAATTGTTGTCGCAAACTGGCTGATTTCGCCGCGGAAACGAGGCTGGCTATCCGAGCGGCTGGTGTCACATTTAGGCTTGGTCGGGGCGCACGAAACAGCTTTCGCATCGATTTGGACGCGATGTGCAACATGGGCAGCCAGACCAGCCCCATTCGATGAGGAGGGAAGGGTGTCAACCATATCGGTACATAAAGCCTCCCGAAAGTTTCGTTCCGCAGCAATTACGCGACATTGTAAACACAATCGAATCTGAGTAAAGCTTTATTTAGCAAAGTTTTCCCGGAAATGTGAAAAAAATGGAAATCGACGTAAGTTCAATTTCCCTGATCGGCATCTTTTGACGTAAGTCGAAGTCGGAAGTGGTGGCTGCCTGCGACGGCGGCCGACGTTCTCAGTTCTTCATACCGGGTGAAGTCCTGCCGGATTAATTCGTTCTCGCAAGTAGGCGATTTCGTTTCCAGTTTTTTGACTCGTCGGAAAGTAATCAGGATGAGGCTCGCTGCATCCTGCCAATTCGTGAGGCCGATGCCCGAGGTGTGGCATCAACGCGAACTGGTTTGTGCGAGTAGTCGTGCGACGAACCTTCGTCTCTTGTCTGAGCTGCGTGCATTGAATCCAGTCCCCCGACGGTTGTCGGGATCGTGGGGGACAGGAGTCGTGACCACTGTCTGAATGTGAGGCTGTCGCATCGAGGAAGCGCCTTTCGTCGGAAGAGCCAGTAAATCAATCGTTTCTGGGGATGTCTTGGGTGCGCACCGTGAATCGTCCGTGTGTCTGGCTCGCACCATTGACTCCCCGGTTTCGCCGATTAGGATAGTCGGCCGATGGCCAATGGGTCGCACAAGCCCTGTTCGGCACGCTTTCGGGCGTAACCGGACGGCTGTGGGGATACCCCGCAGAAGAATAATTGTCAGCATTTCGAATGTGGATTCACCGCGGCGGTGCGACTGTGCACCGCCGCGTGAATCCGCCACAGGAACGAGTTGTGCGGCCCATTGGCCACATTGTTTTTATCAGCACGGCGGAGCCACAGTGAATGGGGCTTTTTGATTGGGTGCGTGGCCTGCTGGGCTTCGGTAATCCTGCGCCGAATCCCGTTGAGTCACCGGTTGAAACCAAAAACGCTCCTCTGCCAACACCGGCATCAGGAGTCGCATCTCCCCCGTCTGGGCCGGCTTCCAGCAGGCGTGACCGTGGCGTCACTCGCAGTCGAGAATTTCGCCGTTCACGTTCTGCGATTCAATTGCGCACGCTCCGTTTTCAACTGCGTCCCCGATCGGATCTGCGGACGACGGTGCAGGACCGAGCGCATTATCGATTTGCCCGGCCAAGTGTGGAGGGCGGATTTCTTGATCTCACACAAAGTGGTGACACCGGTAACCTCGAACAATTGAGTTTGCCGGTGTTTCGCACGCCAGAGGAAATTGCAGGCTGGCTGCAAATTCCCCTGGGGCAACTGGCCTGGTTGGTGCATCGTTTCGATGAAGATCAAAAAGCGGGTGACGAAAAAACGTCGCACTATTGGTACCGGTTGATTCCCAAGCGATCGGGTGGGCAGCGGCTGATTGAAGCTCCCAAGGCGAAATTGAAGCGGGCCCAATGGCAGATTCTGGATGGCATTCTCAGTAAGGTTCCCGCGCATCGGGCTGCCCACGGTTTTGTTGCCAGCCGATCGATCCTGACGAATGCAACGCCCCATGTCGGGCAGCGCGTGATCGTGAAACTGGACCTCGAGAATTTCTACCCGAGTGTGACGTTTAACAGGGTTGTGGCCATATTCCGTTCCTTGGGCTACTGCCGCGAAGCGGCGATCTGGCTGGGGCGATTGACCACGACGACGTTGCCACGACGGATTTCTCCGGAACTTTCGCGTTGCGCGGACCTGAATGATTACCGGGGTCGGAGGCTGCCTCAGGGGGCGCCGACTTCGCCTGCGCTGGCGAACCTGTCGGCCTTTGCCCTCGACTTGCGGCTTTCCGGGTTGGCACGCAGTTTTCACGCAAACTACTCGCGGTACGCTGACGACATCACCTTCTCGGGCGACGATCGTTTTCTGCGGAGCCTGGCCGTGTTCATCCCGCTGGTGAAGACGATTTTAAAATCTGAACGATTCCGGGCGAATCGTCGGAAGTGGCGCGTTATTCGCAATAATCAGCGTCAGACGGTCACGGGGGTCGTTGTGAATGCCCGACCCAATGTGACACGCCGCAATTACGATCGGCTGAAAGCCATCCTGACGAACTGTATCCGGCGCGGGGCTTCGACACAGAATCACTCGCAGCATAAACAATTTGCGGCCCACCTGCTGGGGCGGATCGCTCAGGTGTCGCACCTCAATGCGGAGCGCGGTCAAAAGCTCTATGCCCTGTATTCGCA
>JAFEBR010000743.1 GCA_018242565.1 Planctomycetota bacterium
AAAATCCCGACCCTCAGCCGCTCTTTTTGGCTCAGCCGTGCCTTCCCCATCGTCCCCTCGAAAACGTCTCCAGTGTGACATTTCTATCGAGGACGCGGTGTGACATTTCTAAAGTGGGCTGACAGGCAGTGATTTTGACGTGTCAGACCCTTCGCGAAACGTGGCCGAATTGTTGTCTGTCGAAAGGCCCTGCTGGAAAAAAACAGCGGAAGCGGTGGATGGCATGTGGGATTTCAGGCTTTGTCGGTCAGCGTGCGCCGTGGTTTAAGAGAATGGTCTTAATATCCTGGAGTCCTCGCTTTCTTGCCCAGGCCAAGGGCGTTGACCACGCTTGATCGCCGGGAAGATTCGGGGCAGCTCCCCGCTTCAGCAGAAACTCGACCATGGGCCGTCTCAGGTTGGCATCGGGGCAGCGAACGGCCGAAGCCAGTGGCGTTCCCTGAAACTCGAAGTCACGCGCATGGATGTCGGCGCCGGCTTGCAGCAGGATTGCAGCCCCGGCTCGATCACCATTTTCGGCGCAAGCATGCAGGTTCGTTCGCCCCAGCCAATTCGGGCGATTCGGGTTGAGGCCGCGAGCCAGAAGCCTGCGAAGCAGAGCGGGGGAACTCACGTGGGCGCCGCTCCAGTTCTCCAGACGATCTGTCACGCCCGGCCGGGAATCGAGATACAGTTCCCACGTTTTCGGCCCGCTGTTGGCCAGCAGGTGGTCAACAAATTCTTCGTCCCGGGTCACCGGACTGTCATTTCGCAGGGCTCGGCGGAATTCCAACGCACTTAACGCATACGGTGGGGTATAGGCACCGTATTGACGCAACAGGTTTTGAATAGGCTCCGCGAGCGGACCGTGGTAATGCGAGCCGATGGTCAAACAGCATTCACACGAATCGACACCCGCGTTGGGATTCGCACCGTGTTGCAACAAAAGTTGGGCGACATCCAGGTGATTTCCACGGCAGGCCTCGTAGAGTGCCAGCCCAGACGGTGCGGCGGCCTGCGGAATATTCGGATTGGCTCCGTGTTTCAGCAGTTGTCGTACGATGGCAACGTACCCATGACGTGCCGCTCTGGCCAGCGGGCTGATCCGGGCCGAGTCGAGTCGGCGTGCCGCGTCACGATCTTGTCGCAGGAATTCGTTGACGCGTACCTCGTCGCCTGTCGCGGCGGCCACAGTCAGATTGTCGGGTGCGCCCCAGGATCGCAGCACAGCCACCGTCGGGAGATCGGCCAGCGCCGGCGTTACGGCGAGCAGGATCGGGGTATAACCGTCGGCACGTTCGGCTACGACTGATGTACCACGTCGAGCGAAACGATCGATGAACTCAGGTTGTCGAGTGAGAACGCACCAATGCACGGCATTATTGCCCAGTGCGTCGCTGGCCTGCGCGAGCTTGGGATGCCTGCGCAAAAGCGAATCGATTTTGCGGGGGCTCCGCGCGGCAATCGCCTGCCGTAGAAGTTCAAAATCAGGATTGAAGTTGAAGTGCACCTGCAGTGTTTGACGGATCACAGCCTCGATCTGTGAAAATTCGCGTTCGCACGCATAACCGAGCAATCGATCCCACGAATCGTAGAGGTGGTTCGAGAGTCCGGGGTTAGCGCCGTGTTCGAGCAACAATTGAACGACAGCGGTGTGCCCTCCCAGGACCGCCATGTGGATCGGGAATCGGTATGCGAATTGGAAATTGACATGGTGGGGCGTTTTTTTGAGCAGTTCGCGGACTCGAGAAAGTCGACCACGGGCACAGGCCTGATATAGGGCCCAGATGGCCGCCGACATTCCTGGCGGGCGCGTGATGTGCCAGTCGGACGTATTGTCCCGACTCGAAGACGGTCGGCGACCGTTGTTTGATCTTCGCATGCAGATATCCAACGCGGGTCGACGCTCGCAGCACGGGGCCGGTTGTGCCAACCGCCGGGGAGGACGCCCAGCGCAAACGAGGAATTGCACCGACTCCGTGATATCGTCCAGAACCACCTCGCGCCGGTGCCGAAGTGCCTAATAATCGCCAATCACTTCCTGGCCCCGGGGCGTGATCAGGCGGGCCAAGACTCGAATATCGGTGCTGGCCGACAGAAATTTCGTATGACCGTCGGCGAACAACACGTTGGCGACACCCGTATGAAAACTGTAGATCTCGCCATCGTTGTGACAATTGATGGCACACGGGCCTGGGGGTGTGGCCAGGTCGTCGTCGTTCGCTCCGTGCAGATAGAAATCCTGGGCTTCATCGGCCCAGCCCGCTCCAGGGGGAATCAGTGGCGAAGGAGCAACCTGGCCATGGATGTACCAGACGGGACGACCGGCGTCTTCGCCGAGCAGCAGCGTGGCACTCATGCCATCTCGCAGACTCGCGACGCGACATTGTGTGAAATTGGCCTGCAGGGCGCCGGGGCTGTTCTCGGATTGGCGATCGATCAGGTTCGTTCCGCTGAGCAGCGTTCCGACGCCTTCTAACGGTGCGTAATCGGTACAGGCCCGTGGGCCAGAGAAATTCACGCCGGGTTCCGGGACCGGAGTCGTATCCAGTCGGGCCGAGTCGGGCGTCGTCGGACAACGGAAGACGGCGATCTGGGTCGTAATCAGCGAGGTATTAGGGGCATCGAACCAATGCGTGCCAAGATCAAACGCCTGACCCAGACTGACCTGGTCGACGTAGGTCAGGATTCGAGTGAGGGCGGCGTTATGCCGGGCGGTGGGGACGGTGGGCGTGGGCCGGGTGGCTGTGGGAAACATGCCCCATTGACTTTCGTAGTTATGAATTGCCAGCCCGAGTTGTTTGAGATTGTTCGAACACTGCGCACGACGGGCCGCTTCGCGTACCTGCTGGACCGCCGGCAGCAAGATGGCGATCAAGATGCCGATGACCGTAATGACCACCAGCAGTTCGATCAGGGTGAAGGCTCGACGGCCACAGACTCGGATGGGGTGGGGCATAGCGAATCTTCCTGGCCTCGAAGAGCAGGCCTGATCCTGGGGAGTTTAAGGTTGGCGGGCGGCTGTTCGCTTGGAGGCAGTGGTACGGATGGCGCGGGGCGGGGTGCGCTTGTCAATGTGGCAGATCGTACGGCATTTTGCCAGCTTCGAACGTCAAGGGGCAAGGGGGGGCAAGCGGACACTGGGTGGCAAGACGCGCCACCGGGAAGTTCAAAAAGTCGGTACGGCCTGGTTGTGCTCGATACGGCGACTCCGACCGTAGCACTTCGCTGCAGTCAATTCGTGCGATGTGCAGCGAGGCTTAACGGGAATTCAGACCGGATCTGCCAAGGCTGACCCGTAGACTGTTCAATGCAGGCGACTTTCGTAAATTCGAGTGTTAGTGAGAGGGGCGCGGCCAGCAAGGCATCGTCTGTGTTACCGGGGGCTCGCGGATTTCGGGGATGTGCCAGTGTCAGGTGGGCCTGATGAGATCTCGCCGCCTCATTCTGCAGCACCCAGCGGCGCAGATTTTGAAACTGGTCGGTGCCATGCAAGCAGGGCAACAGCACGCCATGGCCGTCGAAACGCACGGGAGGGCCGAAGGTCAATTGTAATGCCGATTGCGGCCAGCTTCTTACTCGCAATTCGATTTCGTTGGGACTCAGGCCGTCGATTTCATCTTCCCGGCAGAGCGTGACGTGTGCGGCGATGAGGCCAGCCTGCACCGGATCCAGTTCTCGACGCAGAGTCTCCAGGGAAGCGCGGTGCGGGGCTGGCGCGAACAACGTGAGTTGAGTTCGGGTGTTCACGGCGGGGCTGTTGAATCGGTTTATGAAATTGGCGGGCCGTGACTGGCGGCAGTGAATTTCTGGGGGGGGAATACTGGCCGTTCGGGGTCAGCAAGTGGAGAGATGCCTCCGCTCATGCCTCTACTTTCGGGGAGCGGGCTTGGCGTGCTGGTCCGGCGGGAGGATGGCAGGCAGCCAGCGTCCCCGGACTTTATCCACCGGCCGATTGAGATTCGCTTTGGTTTTGGTGCCTTTGAGTCCCCCCTTAAACTGCATGCGATCGTTGTACAGGCGGACGACGACTTGTTGATCGTGCCGATTCTGTAATTCAATGTAATCCTTGGTACGCTCAATCTCTGTGTAGAGATTGGGACGTTTTTTTGAGTCTCTCCAGGACTCGAACCAATCACGGCCCGCTGCCTGGAGAAAGTACCCGTGGGCATGGCCCCAGAGTTGGCGGGCGGGGTCATTTCGCTCGGGGGGCTGTTGCCAGGTGCTCCAGTGACAATCCTCGCCGGTCAGGTCAGGTTTGAAATCAAACGAGCGGTAGGCTGGACGCTCATCTTTGACCAGGCCTTTGTTCTCGAACAGTCGGTAACTGATCGTAAAATGCAGATTTCGCAGTTCGACGAAATCCGTCGTGCGCGTGACTTCGCGGTACTGGTTCTGAATCAGGGTTCCATCGTCTCGGCGCTCGAACCAGTGGCGGTTACGACCGCGCAGGAAATATCCTTTGGGGTGGACCCATAAATGGCGCCAATCGCCGACGATTTCTGGCGCGGGCTCCTCGTTCGGGTCCGTTTCGATGTTGGTGTCGTCGCGGTCCGGGATGTCGCCGTCTGGTTCGTCGGGGTCTGGCAGGTGGTGCAGCGCGGCCGTCAACATCTGGCGTTCGCCCGGTTTTGCCTGAAAACTGCGAGAGAAGCTTTCGAAGCCAGGTTTCCGGACTTCCAGGATTCGTTCACCCGGCGGTACCTCAATCGTTGCGGTCGTTCCGTCGGAGTTCCACTCGACGGAGATGGCCGCGTGGTCAATTTGGATGTTGGCTCCGGGTTCGCTCACCTGGATCACGAGAATAGCCTGGGCCATCGTCGGATTTCTCAACGAGCGTGCGGCCCAGAATCCGAGGCTTGCCAGCGCGATCAATGCCAGTGTAATTCCAAAACCCAACGCGCGCCTGGAGTATGCACGCTGCGACTTGCCGGCTTGGCGGTCCGTGGATTGTTCCGGGAAGTGTGTGGTATCGGCACGAGTGTGTAATGTCGGTCGGGCGTCAGCGGGGTGGCCGTCGGAATCTGTCGCAGGGCCGTCAGCGGGTTGAGCGGTCGACAATTCGGGAGCCACCGCTCGCAAGGCGGTGACGACATCGACTGCGGTCTGGAATCGATCCTGGGGGGCGCGAGCGATCATTTTCTGGCAGATCGCCGCTAACGTCGGATGAATTCCCGGCGCGAGCGTCAGGGGAGAGGCCGGGTCTTGTGAGACTTTCTGGGCCATAACCTGGATCGAACTTCCAGTGAAGGGCCACTGGCCGGTGAGGAGTTCGAACAGAATGACGCCCAGGGAGTACAGATCGCTGCGTTGATCGATCTGGTCGACCTGCCCGTTGGCTTGTTCCGGTGACATATACGCGGGAGAGCCGAGTACGGTTCCCCGGCGCGTCTTCGCTGCGTCATCTCCCTCCGCAGCCAGTTTGGCCAGTCCAAAATCCATGATGACAGGCAGTCCCTGTCGGTTGAGTTTGATATTTTCGGGCTTCAAGTCACGGTGGTAGACTTTCTGCGAGTGGGCCTCGGCCAGTCCCTCGGCGATCTGGCTGACGATCTTTGCGGCTTCCGCCTGGCTCATCGGCTGGCTTTTGAGCCGTTCGTCGAGTGTCAATCCTTCGACGTAGCGCATCGTGATGTACGCAGTGCCGTCGATCTCGCCGGTGTCGTAAACCTGACAAATTCCGGGATGTTCAATGCGCGCGGCCGCCTGGGCTTCGGTCCGCAGGCGCTGCAGCAATATCGCCGCGTTGGCCCGCGATTGTTTCGGAATCTTCAAAGCGACGAGGCGATTGAGCTGTGTATCTCGTGCCAGATACACAGCTCCCATATTTCCACGGCCCAACAGCTTTTCGACCTGATACCGACCGAATTTGGTTGGAAACGTCACGAATGTGCGCACCGCCGGAGGTCCCGCAGGGTTCGGAATCCGTGTCTGGTCGGCTGTGACGGAATTCTGCTCTGGCGGGGGCCGGTCGGACTGTTTCTCTGAATGCTCACCCATAAAACGGTCCTGTTGATGTTGTGGCATTCCCTGTTGATTCCGTTCCGGGAATCCAGGTCTCACCCGGTGCGCTGCCGACGCGGGGGTTCACAGGCAGTCGCTCGGCATCATCGCATTCGAGTCGTGGCCAACGCAAGTATGGTGGAAACGCGATGGCAATCGGGGCGTCGAATGGGTCGCTCAATATGCCGAAGTTCACAGGCCCCGGGGTTCGCGCTGAGTCGCTGAATGCTCTGCGGGCCGAAGGTGGCGTAATCGAGACGACACGATTTGCGGCTTCGCGTCACAATTGCACTTCCGCGACAGCGGTCCGTAAGATGTCTGTGCCAACGGCTGGTGTGTGGTGGCTGTGGTGCGGTGTTTCTTTTTTCAGTTTCTTCAAATTTCG
>JAFEBR010000744.1 GCA_018242565.1 Planctomycetota bacterium
CAGCACAGCGTGCCACACGCTCTCCCTCGCGACGTATCGTGAGCGCCACGGGCAGGCGAGCGAACTAAGCCAGGGCGCGGGCGCGTGCAGAACTCGCGCGAGCGACAACATCCCTCGCAACCCGCAATCACATTTTCACCCCGATACCGCCTGGATAAACCCGGGCGGCTCGCTGGGCTGACGTCACTTCACGACAACGCCTCCACGACAAACCGCTTTGCCAGTCAGCACAGCGTGTCACACGCTCTCCCTCGCGACGCGCCTCCCCTCCACCGGCTTTTGCAGCAGCTCCTGGCCGCCAGCCAGAATTCCCGCACGATCGAACGTCTTTCTCTCTCGCGTGTTACGCCAATTCCGGTGCCATTCCTTCCGGCCCCGTTTTTCCTTACACTCCTCGCTTGGCGACGACCGCCGCAAATCCGGTCCGGCGACCGCCTCGTTGTGTTTTAGAAAAATGACGATATCTTTCGTCTCTCCCACATGTTTTGGAACCGAAACGCTTCTTTCAGGCTCATTGAGGAGCAACGCTCATGACGGCATCGACATCAATTCTCGCGGATAAACTGCACGAGTACCCCCAACAGGCTGTGATCGACGGAACCGTCGGCAAAACGGCGGCGGTTCTCGATGACTGTCTCAACAAAACCGGCGGCGTGCTGCAGCTGCTGCACCGCTACGCCGGCCGCACCTTCTGTACCCCGGGCAAACGCCTGCGCCTGGATGCGAAATCGTACTATCCCGACTACATGAACGGGACCGGCCTCGATGAACTCTGGATGTGCTGCACCGTCCCCATCGTCACGGGGGTCATCGATACCCGCACAAAAAAGGCCCCGTTTCGCGAAGGCGAAGCCCACGTCCTCACCGCCACTGGGCAAGTCATCTCGCTGCAGGATTTGATCGCCGCCAACCCGCAGGCGGTCATGGGCGACAAGGTCACGGCGTTTTCGAAAGAGCTGTTCGGCAACCCGACCTGGCCGATTGTGTCCAAGAAGTTCGACAACCTGAATCCGATTCCCGATCACCTGCACTGGGCCAAGTGGGAAGTCTATGACATCAATTCGTTCGACAATCCCGGCGTGAGTGCGTCGCATTATCACACCACGGCGATGGGTCTGTACTCGTTCGTAACGAAAGAGCAGTTCCGGGCCTGCATGAAGCGCTTCGGAAAGGGCGAGTACAACGGGATCCGCCACCTGGCGCCGCACGTGATGATGACTCTCGACAACGGCTTCGTGATGCCGAACGGCGTGCTGCACTCACCGACGAACCTGTGCACGCACGAACTGCACGTCACGATGGATGAGCACTTCCTGGCCGAGGACCTGACGCTGGACGGACGGATCGGTGCCGCGGATGCGTTTTACGCGTGCCGCGAAGTGGACTATCCGAAGGCCCGGCACGAAGACTGGGATTACCTCGTTGAAAAGTTCGACTTCGCCGCGAACCAGGACCCGGAATTCGTCCTGAAGAATTCGCGTCCGGCCATCGCGGCCGAAGAATTCATAGGCCAGGGGGTGGATGCCAAGTGGATCGTTTACGGGAATTTCCTCGGCGACCAGAAGTGCTCGATTCTGCGGCTCTGGGTGCAACCTGGCGCCAAGACGACCTTCCGTCCTGAGTGTCCCGCGCTGTTCCACACGAACGGCGGCAGCGGCCGCGTTGGCAAGCTCGCCGTGCGCTATCACCAGAACATGAAACTCGGCGAGATCTATCCCGAGATCGGCTTCATCACCCAGGCGGCGCTGGCCAGCGGCGGTGTGGAGATCGAGAACACGGGAACGGACCCGTTGGTCTTGACCTTCGACTTCCCGCAGCACGCGCATAGCAAGACGCCCGGTGTGGCCGTCGCGAAGTAGTCGCTCGACGTCGCTCCTCCGCAGGCAGAACGGCCTCGGTCAGCTCGACCGAGGCCGTTCGAGTCGGCGCTCGGTTCGTGTCTTCGATGACGAGTAAATGAACCTGTCCCCTTTTATTCCCTCCGCCGCTCAGGTAAACGGGTTCACGATGGCCACGCCGTCATAGTTCATCCCGGCTGCCATGTCTTCGGAGTACAATGTGGTGACGCCGGCTTCCAGGCACGCGGCCAACAGCATGCTGTCCCAGTGGGAAAGGCTGAAACGAGAACGAAGATTGAAGGACACCTGGAAGATGCCATCGGTGGGAAGCCGTAACTCAAACGTGGCTCGGAATCGTTGGAATCCGGTCTCGACCGCCGTTGCAGTCATGAGCCCTTTGGCCTCGAATCGTCGCAGTTGGGCCAGAAACTCGCCGGCGACCTGCCAAAGGATCACCGTTTCCGCGGGGGTCAGCGAAAGCCGACCGAGCAACTCGACCGCTTATGTTTGCTTTACGGGTTCATCCGCGTCGAGAGTGTAAACATACACGTTGGTATCAACGGCGTTCATGCAGCTCATCTCGCGTCAGGCGACGCCCCAAGCCACGCAGCGAGTTTTGCCAAATCCACGACTTGAACGCCTCCCACGATTGTGCCGGCTCAACCGCCTCGACAATCGGCTCGACTGTCAACCTCACTCGCGTCTGCTCCGCCAGTGGCAACGGC
>JAFEBR010000745.1 GCA_018242565.1 Planctomycetota bacterium
GAGATTCTGGCGGAACTGGCCGCAGTAAGTGGGATTTGTCGTGTGCAGCCCCAGCGGCTAGGGACGGTTTTTGTCTGAGGCAATCTCTACGTGTGGATCCTTGAACGACCTAATTGTGCTGATTCTCGCCAAACAAATTGACAGGCTGGTAATCGGCCGGGACGTCATTTTGCTCGCCGCGGCGGTTTGCCTGCTGGCGTGTCAGCCCGTCTCGGCACATGCGAGCTGTGGCGACTATGTCCGCAGTCGTGAGATTGTGGGAAATCGCCAGGCCAACGATGCTGCGGACGACGATCCTGCTCGGCATGCCACCGGAGGGGGTAAGAATTCTTGTGATGGGCCGTCGTGTTCGAATTACCCCGCCCCGCCGACTGGTACATCCGCTGTACCAGTATCCGACAGGGAGTGCTGGGGACTGATGACTGCGAACTGGTTTGCCGGGACAACTCCGTTGGCTGACGCGGATGGTCACTCACGGGTGGTTGCGCGGGCAGGATATCCGGCTGGGATCTTTGAGCCCCCGCGCGCATGACGCGGTTGAGCAATGCCGGCGATCGGAATGCAGACAATGCACCGATCTGGTTGAGTCCGGCGTCAAGATTCTGAAAACGCGCGTGTGGCTGTCTGGCGCTGGCGTGCGCCCTGTGTACCGAAACGTACGAAGGGGCATGACTCTGGACCAGGTTTAGCCACGCCTGGACGTTCTGTGTCAATTGACGAATCACAGTTTCTTAAAACAGGATCATCCTGAAAGGTTTTACCGATGTCTCAAACACGCTTACTTCGTCGCGGTTTTACTCTGATCGAATTACTGGTCGTCATTGCGATTATCGCCGTGCTGGTTTCGCTGCTGTTGCCTGCGGTGCAGCAGGCTCGGGAAGCCGCCCGTCGGACTCAGTGTCGAAACAATCTGAAACAACTGGGCCTCGCTTTGCACAATTATGAATCGTCGTATGGCGTATTTCCGCCGGGCCAATTTGCATCGCCCCCGCACATCGGGGCTTCGGCGATCAGTCAACTCCTGCCTTATTTCGATCAGGGAAATCTGTACAACTCCATTAACTTCTCGTTGCCTTATACCGATCCTTCGAATCAGCCCGCAGTGGCGACGGTGATTCCCGGGCTGATGTGTCCGTCAGATTCGTCAGCCAATCTGTCGAGCTACGGCGGACCGACCAACTATATGGTAAACAAGGGCAGCAACATCATCTGGCAGGATGCGACCGGACCGAATGTCGGGATGCCGGTCCAGAACGGAGTCATGTACTACCAGAGCCGGGTACGGATGCGGGATATCACCGACGGTACCTCGAATACCGCAGCGTTCAGCGAACGCTTGCTGGCCGACGGTAATAATGCCGTTGTCAGTCCGATCGCGGATGTGTTTTTCAGTCCGGCGTTTCCGACGACGCCGGATGAAGCGGTCTCCCTCTGTAACTCCATCGACATCACGAACCTGGCGAATCAATTTCCTCTGTACATGGGGGCCCCCTGGATCGATGGTCAGCACACGTACATGCACGTGAGTGGACCGAACGCACGATCGTGTGGTTTCTTTGTGGCCCTGCGCGCCACGATGCCACCCAGCAGCTACCACTCGGGAGGGGTCCACGTGCAACTGTGTGACGGATCTGTGCGATTTGTCAGCAACAGTATCAATCTGGGGACCTGGCGCGGGTTGGGAACTCGCGCTGGCGGCGAGACGCTGGGTGATCTCTAACCATCACGTAGGACCGTCTCGACGGCGGACCGGTACCCTCGCGCGCCGGTCCGCTGCCCGGGCGGGACTTGCTGCGGTTTTCCGGAGGCAATTTCGGCGGACCACCTGGCGGCGTTGCTGGCGACTGTGCCCGGCCCGTTCAACGCTTTTCTCACTGGTGCTGACATGTTTGGTTGTGATCTCACACGTTTAGCCGGTTCGATCGTTTGGTGCTTGCGCGTGGTCTGCCTGGCTGGTGGTCTAGCCATGGCAGGTTGCGCACCGCAAACGTATCAGTCGGCCCCCGTCGATGCGGAGATCGCCCGGGACACGTTAACGCATGTGCTCGACGCCTGGCGCAGCGGTCAGTCGATTGAATCATTGCGCGGGGAATCGCCGGCCGTCGTGGTGCAGGACTTCGACTGGATGCGGGGCGACAAGCTGGTTGAATACCAGATCCTTGGTCCCGGGCAGGAGGCCAATGCCAACCTGATCGCGAAAGTCAGGCTCGTTTTACAACGACCGGACCACGAGGTTCAGGAACAAACCGTCACTTACCTCGTCGGCACGGCACCGACTTTGACGGTATTCCGCGACATCTTTCATTGAACGGACGACCGGTCTGATCTCGCCCGTGGCGCTGCCGTCGGGAAGAACGGCACTCAATTTTTGCGATCGTTTGCTCTTTCAAGGAATTACAGCTGATGACTCAGATTGTTTATCTACCCAGACACCAAGGCACCCGCGCCGGAATGCTGTTGTGTGCGTTACTGTGGGCCGGTTGCGGCCAGAGAACGTACCAGTCGAAACCAGTCGATGACGATCAAGCCCAAGAGGTTTTGACGCATGTGCTGGACACCTGGAAACAGGGCGCGTCGATCGATTCCCTGCAGAACGAGTCGCCAAAGATCGTGGTGCAGGATCTCGATTGGAGCGCCGGTGTCACGCTTGTGAGTTACGAACTGGTGGGTGAGCCGGAACCGAAAGACGCCAATCTGGTGGCCCGTGTGAAACTCTCCCTGCGTGACAAGTCGGGAGCGGATTTAGAAAAAACAGTTACCTACGTGGTCGGTACCAGTCCTACGCTGACCGTCGTTCGCGACTTGCTGAAATAATCGTCGGTTCTGGTCAGCCGCCGAGCGCGCGGAAGGTGTCAATGCGTCCTGCTCGGGGCTGATTGGCAACTGGGCGCCATTTTGCCCTTGAGAGTCGCATGTTCCCGGACAGGTGTCCGGGCGCATGCGGCTGTCTCATCGCTGTGAGGCGTTGTGGCGGGACGTACCAGGCGGTCAATTCAGCGATGGGCACCCATGTTGCGGCGCATGTCTTTGCTCGAATCATGTTGATCCCGGAACAGAAGCCCCATCAATTGGGATTCCAGTTTTGGACCGACATGTTCGGCCAGTTGCTCGCGATGGAAGCGAATTTCTGTCTCTTGTGCATCGGCGTGTGTCTCGTGCCGGACGGACCACGCGTCGTGATGCGGGGTCGAGGCCAGCATGTCGAGTGTTTCTTTCAGGGCATCGACCAAAATCGGTTCAATGACCGTCTCACCCGCCTTATGCCAGCCCAGACCGTCGTGGGCAGTAAACAGAGCGGTGGGTGGCTGGCCAGCCGGTTCAGAGATGCGGACACGGACGGTGAATTTTTCTCCGTTGAGGCTGTGGGCAAACTGCTGGCACAGTAGCTGTCGCGCCGTATCAACCTGAGAATTGCCAGTGTGGGCGGTATTCATGATCTGCTCCTTGTTCCAGAACATCCGCTTTGGGAGCGGGAACCGCAGGAAGCAAAAAGCCCCGGTCGCGTGCGGTACGCACGGCCGGGGCTGTCATAGCCTGATCATTTGCCAGCTCAACCTCTTTTTTCGCCGATGGCTTCCGTAACCAGTTTCGGCATGATGTTCTTGAGCTGTCCTGACGTAAATAATTATATGAATTGTCGATTTGTGTCGTCAATAATCGAAATCCCACGCCGTGCGTTGTCGGTCACCGTAGCGTTGCGGTTGATTCCGGGCTCGGTCCATGGGCAGAGTCGTAACTCAGGGTGGTGATTTCGGCGTGACCGTGGCGAGAAGGATTTGGTGTTCGGCTCGACAACCCTCGGAAATTGGCATACGATGGATAAGCAGTTGCGAATGCGAGAGGTGTCAGCGAAGTTGGATGAACCGTCCGGCGAGTTGGCGCCCGGTGTTCGGCAGATAAGACGCTCGGAAACGCTCGGAGTTGGTGTTCATGCTGCGGATTTGGGAAGGCGCTTCACGTCGCGATGGCTCGATATCGCGTCGGGAATGGATGCGGATCGGCGGGGCTGGTTTGGGGGGGCTGTCCCTCGCCAACGTGGCAACGGCGACTCCGACACCCGGTCAGGGGCTCGACGCCGAAGCGGGGCGGGCCTTTGGGCGAGCCAAGTCGGTAATCGTTATCTTTCTGGGGGGTGGGCCTCCTCAGCACGAAACCTGGGATCCCAAGCCAGAAGCACCCGCCGAGATTCGAGGCGGGTTTGGTACTATCCAAACCCGGACACCTGGGCTCTCCATTGGCGAGTTGATGCCGTTGACGGCCAATCTCACCGACCGGATCGCCGTGTTGCGGGCGATGGTCACGAATGACAATTCCCACTCGTCGAGCGGCTACCAGATGATGACGGGGGTGCCGCACATCCCGCTGAGCGCCGAAAACGCAGTCTCGAAGGCCCCCAATCTTTCTCCCCATTGGGGGGCGGTCGCGAAATACGTCCGGCAGGACGCAGCGGCGGCGTTACCGCCGGCGATTACCTTGCCGAATCGCATTGCGAACGTCGGCGAAATCGTCTGGCCCGGTCAAATTGGAGGAGTGCTGGGGCCCAAATACGATCCCTGGTTACTGACCTGCGACCCATCGAAGCCCGATTTTACCGTTCCCGATATTGCATTCCCTGCGGAATTGCCTCCGCTGCGGTTTCAGAATCGGCGATCGCTGCTCGAACAGGTCGAACGACATCTCAATCAGATTCAGGATTCCCCTGCCGTTGCCGCCTTTAATCGTCAGTCCCAGCAGGCGTACGGACTGCTGAGTGGCTCGAAAGCCCGTCAGGCGTTTGATCTCAGTCAGGAATCGGACGCCACGCGCGACCGGTACGGGCGCACTCGCTGGGCCCAAAGCTTACTGTTGGCGCGACGCCTGGTTGAGGCCGGGGTCTCGCTGGTGCAGATCAACTGGTGCAACGTCGAGGGTGAACCGAACGCAGGGAGTTGGGATACCCACGAACGGCATAACGATCTCTTAAAGCGGTTTCTGATGCCGTGGATGGACCGCGCCTATTCGTCATTGCTGGTCGATCTGTCGGAACGGGGGTTGCTGGACGAAACGCTGGTCTGTTGGGTTGGCGAATTCGGGCATACACCACGGTTCAACGGGAATGCTGGTCGCGATCACTGGGGGCACTGTTTCTCAGTCGCATTGGCGGGCGGAGGGATTCGTGGCGGCGTGGTGCACGGTAAATCCGACGGGCAGGCGGCATTTCCGGTGGCCGGACAGGTTGAGCCCCGCGACCTGCTGGCAACGATGTTTCACTGCCTGGGGCACAGTCCCGACACCGAACTGCACGACACTGAAGGGCGGCCACTGCCCCTCAGTCGCGGTCGGGTCATTCAAGAGATTCTGTAGCGGTCGCAGAGCAGTCACCGCGTTGTCGCGCTGACCGACTGGGAGCGCTGTGGCCTGCGTGCCGGACTTGTTTCCGGAAACGCCGATCGACCTGCCCGGCAGCGGAAGTAGGCTGCATCCGGGCAGATCGAGATCAGTGCACAGGAATCTCGCGTCCGTCGTCGACCGGGGCCCGAAGTTACGCCGGCTCCGGGTGGACCCAGGGTTGCCGATACGGACGTCGCAACAACTTGTTCGCCTCGGCGTCGTTCACGACCTGTTGCGTTTTCGCATCCCAAGTCAGGGATCGGCCCAGTTGCAGCGACAGATTAGCCAGAATGCAACTGGCGGTCGAAATGTGTCCCTGTTCAATGTCGGCGACCGGCTTGCCGCGGGTTTCAATGCACCGCAACAGGTCGGCCATATGGCCTCGAATGGCCGGGGCGACATGACGTTCGAGATCTTTCTCGGTTTTGTCTTCGGGGTATTTTTCGAGTTCCATGACGACGTCTTTGCTGATCGGCTTGCCCGCCCCAAGGGGTTGGAAATCGTAGCTGTTGAC
>JAFEBR010000746.1 GCA_018242565.1 Planctomycetota bacterium
CCGATGCGCAGCAAATGGCGGTCAATTTTGCGAATAACAATTTGAATGGCCACACGCGATTCCTCGGGGGCTATCCGAGTGCGAAAGCCCGCGTTTGCGTGACGGTCGGGATGATGACGACCGGATATGATTGCGAAGACCTGTTGAACATCGCGCTTCTGCGCCCCGTATTTTCACCAACCGATTTCATACAGATCAAAGGCCGTGGCACGCGCCGCTTCACGTTTCGCTATGTCGAGAAAAACGCTGGAACCAACACCGCACACGAACATCCCAAAGAGCGATTTAAACTCTTCGATTTCTTCGCCAACTGCGAGTACTTCGAAAAGAAATTTAACTACGACGAAGTGATCAAACTGCCTCCGCTTCGTCCCGGGAAGCCCGGACCAGAACCGCCCCCTCCCCCACCCGGCGATCCAGGTTACACGAATGTCGATCCCGATCCGCTGAAATCGCAGGTTGAATACGCGGTGCCGGTGTACGGCATGAAGATCGATCGCAAATTCTTCGAGAAATTCGAAGATCAGGTGAAGGCTGCCGCCGCGATACGCGATTGCTACGAGCGCGGGGACATTCAGGGGGCCGAGGAACTCCTCGTCGCGACTTTATTTAATAAACCCGAGGATTTCTTCAACCTCGAAAAACTCCGCAAAGCGGTCCAGGTCGACCGGCGGATTACGTTGCGCGAGATCCTTGCCAAGGCGTTCGGCGACATCGACCGCTTTAAGTCGAAGGACGAGTTGCTGGACGATGAATTGGCCAAATTTGTGTCGATCCACCATCCGGACGCCCCGCGAATGCCGGTGATTCGGCAATTCTTCAAAGCGTATGTCACCGATGGAGGCGTGCGGGCGATTGTCGATTCGCACGAATTCAGCCGTCTGGCCGACAATGCCAAAATCTCGCTCGCCGATATTCAGCAACTCGGCCCGTGGCGCGAGATCGTTTCGGAATACGTCAAAGATTACGTGTCGCTGAACGTGTTTGCTGTGTGACTTCACACGCGACGAATCGTCTGCCGTGCCGTACAATGCGTTTCTTGAAACACCAATCGGCCATCCCCGCGATTCTCGGCATCCGCCGAATCGCCGTGCCATACCATTTCAGTGGTCTCCAAATAAATCCTCATGCTTGACACGGAAACGAAATCCCGCATCAACGCGGCCCGCGACATTCTGGTGGGCAAAGTGCCCGATCCAAAATCCCAGGTCGAACAGATCACGATTGCGCTGATCTACAAATTCATGGACGACATGGACCGCCAGTCGGAAGAGCTGGGAGGAAAGCCATCGTTCTTCAAGGGAGAGTTCAAGGATTACCGCTGGTCGCGACTCCTCGACAAACGGATTGGCGGCCAGGAACGGTTGAATCTCTATGCCGAAGGCATCGAGAAAATGAACGCCAACAAGAATATTCCTCAACTCTTTCGCGATATCTTCAAAGGGGTCTTCCTGCCGTATCGGGACCCGGAAACGCTCAACCTGTTCCTCAAGGAGATCGACGGCTTCGTCTATGATCATAGCGAACGACTGGGGGACGCGTACGAGTTTCTGCTGAGCGTGTTGGGGACACAGGGGAATGCGGGCCAGTTCCGCACGCCCCGGCATATCATCGACTTCATCGTTTCTGTTGTCGATCCGCGCAAAAACGAGACGGTACTCGACCCGGCCTGCGGCACGGCGGGATTTCTGATCTCGGCGTTCAAGCACATCCTTAAACAGAATGACGATCTAACGCCTGATGAACGCGCGCGGTTAATGACGAATTTCTGCGGCTACGACATCGCCCCGGACATGGTTCGGCTGTCGCGGGTGAACATGTATCTGCACAGTTTTCCGAACCCGGTGATCCACGAGTACGATGCGCTCACCAGCGAAGAGAGGTGGGACGAGCGTTACGACGTGATCATGGCCAATCCGCCGTTCATGACGCCGAAGGGAGGAATCCGCCCGCACAATCGGTTTTCGATACCGGCTAAGCGCAGCGAAGTGCTGTTCGTGGACTATATCGCCGAGCATCTCAACCCCGGCGGTCGCGCCGGTGTGATTGTCCCGGAAGGCATCATCTTTCAGACCCAGAACGCCTATACGCAGTTGCGCCGGATGCTGATAGAGAATTATCTCTGGGCCATCGTTTCGTTACCCGGGGGCGTGTTCAACCCGTACTCCGGTGTGAAGACGAGCATCCTGTTCCTCGACGGGAATGTCGCAAAGCGCTCAGACGAAGTGCTGTTCGTAAAGATCGAAAATGACGGCTTCGATTTGGGAGCGCAGCGGCGCGCCATTGAAGGTGATCAAATGCCCGCTGCAATGAAAGTGATTGCCGATTGGCAACGAAATCGGCGCCCCCTAAATGGTGCGGTCGGGCACACCGTTTCCCGGCAACGGCTGCTTGGGGCACCTGATTGCAATCTCTCCGGCGACCGCTATCGCCACTCGGTGGCACGTCAGAATGGCAAGTGGCCTGTGACGACGCTTGGCGAAATTTGTGTTATCAATCCGTCAAAAAGCGAGGTGGCCGGCTTGGATTCGGCCCTTGAAGTGAGCTTCGTTCCGATGTCACAACTCCGCGTCGATGAGCCGGCCTTTGACGCCGTGGAGACGCGGCCGCTGCAAGCCTCGTTGAAAGGGTACACATACTTCCGTAACGG
>JAFEBR010000747.1 GCA_018242565.1 Planctomycetota bacterium
CCGTACCCGGGTGGCAAATCGGGGTTCGAAAGGCGTGATAATTCGCTTGCGTTCCCTGCCGGCAGGCATCACGATACAGGCTTCCTCTGCACCTCATTTCGGGAAGACAGCATGACAGAAGCAGGCGCTCAGCATTCGTCGCGGCGGTCGTTTTTAGGGCATCTGGCGGGGGCCGGATTGGGGGCCACGGCTCTGATCGCCGGGTGCCAGTCGGAGACTCCCCAGGGCGCGGCCGGAGGGGGCAGCGGTCGCCGCAAACTGCGCGCGGCGTTTTCGAATGCTGGCCTGCAGAGTTCCTGGTGTGCGCTGGGGAAGACGACTGCCGAGTTGTGGGGCCAACTGCTCGATGTGCAGGTCGAGTGGTTCGATGGCGAGTTCGATTCCGAGAAACAGCGCAACAAGATCGACAATATCGTCTACGAAGACTGGGATTTCTGTGCCTTCCAGGCGGTGCAGATTGATTCGCTCGCGCCCTCGGTTCGCAAGTTGAAGGAACGTAATATTCCCGTCATCTCGATGGACACGCTGCTGGTGTCGATGGACAAGATGCGCGACACCGGGGTGTGGTGCGAGGTGACGCCCAACCAGGTGTTCATGGGTGAGAGCAGCAGTCGCTACCTGTTCGAGAAAATCGGCGGCAAGGGCAAAGTGATTCACATCGGCGGTCTGAGCGCCCACAGCGGGGCGCAGGGACGCCGCGAAGGATTTGAAAAGCTGCTCAAGGATTATCCCAACGTGCAGGTCATCGGCGGGGGTGTCCGCTGGTGTGACTGGGATAAAGAAAAAGCCCGCAACACGTTCGAGTCGCTGCTGAGCCAGGAAAAAGAACCGATTGCCGGTGCGTTTTTCCACAGCGACGATATGGCTCTGGCGTGTCTGCCAGCGTTGAAGGACACGATCCACAGTCAGATGGTCGTCACGGCGGTGGATGGACAGAAAGAAGGGTTGCAGTCGATTCGTGACGGCAAGCTGGCCGCCACGACGGTCAATCCTGTGTGCCTGATTCACAAGACGGCGCTGGTCGTAGGGCAGTTCATCGTCCGCAACAAAGAGACGATCGACAAGGTGCCGATGGAGATCATCACTCCCGGACCCCTGGTGTCGCTCGAGTTGCCCAACGTGCTGGATTCGATGTTCTTTCTGGCGGATCCGGCCCACTGCATGGTGTGAGGGAGATGATTCCGGTGACCGCGACCATCGACAATGTCCCCCTGCTGGCCTGCCGGGGAATCGGAAAGCGTTTTGGCGGGGCCGTGGCGCTCGACGGGGTCGATTTCGACCTGCGCGCGGGAGAAGTCCATGGGGTCGTCGGCAGCAACGGCGCGGGTAAGAGCACGTTGATGAAGATTCTGGCCGGGGCCCATCCCGACCATGAAGGGACCATTGAGTATCTCGGGCAGCGCGTCGCGCTGGATGGCCCGGCGGCGTCTCTGGCACATGGTATCGCCATGGTGTACCAGGAACTTTCGGGTGTCGGTCAACTTTCGGTCGCCGAGAATCTGTTTCTGGGACGCCAGTTGACCGGTCCGTGGGGCCGCGTGCAATGGTCGACGATGTATGAGCAGGCCCGCAAGTTTCTGGCGGAGATGGATGTCGAGATCGACGTCCGGCAGCGACTGGATCGGTTTCCATTGGTCATTCGGCAGATGGTGGAGATCGCCCGCGGACTGCACAGCGGGGCCCGCGTGCTGATTCTCGACGAGCCCACGAGTTCGTTGAGTCCGCCGGAAACTCGACGATTGTTTGCGCTGCTGGGGCAATTGAAAGCCCGCGGTGTGGCGATCGTGTTCATCAGCCATTTCATCGAAGATGTGCTGGAGATCTGCGACCGCGTGACCATTCTGAAAGATGGCCGGCACGTGGCCACCGAACGGTCGGTCGATCTCGACAAGCACCGCATCATTGAGGCGATGCTGGGACGTGGTTTAGCCGGGCAGGAAATCGGATACGAACACGCCGTCACTCTGCCCCCGCCGACGACAGTGCCCCCCATTCTGAAGGTGAACAGCCTGTCTCGCGCCGGTCTGTTTCGGCAGATCAACCTGTCGTTGTCTCCCGGAGAATGCCTGGGGCTCTACGGGTTTGTCGGAGCGGGGCACCAGGAACTGGCGCATGCGATCGCTGGCGCCTTGCGTCCCGATCAGGGGACCGTGAGTTTGCTCGACCAGCCACTGCGCGGGGGCGACCTGCATCAGGCGGTGCAGCGAGGGATGGTCCTGGTGGCTGCGGATCGCGCGCAGACCCTCGTGCGGAGCAGTGAGATCTACAAGAATGTGACGCTCGCTCATCTGCAGGGGGCCATTGGCAACTGGCTGACGGAACGGCGGGAGATGCAGTGCGTGCAGCCCCTGCTGGAACGCGTTTTGTGTCGCCCTGCCCGCCCCCGTTTGCTGGCGGGTAACCTGTCGGGGGGCAATCAGCAGAAAGTGGTGCTGGCAAAATGGCTGCTGGGTGACATGCGCGTGCTGATCCTTGAAGAACCGACGCGCGGTATGGATGTCGGGGCCAAGGAAGAAATCATGCGGCTGGTGACCGATTTGAAGAACCAGGGGACGGCGGTGATACTGGCGACGACCGAACCTGAACTCGCCTTGTCGCATGCCGACCGCATCATGACGTTTCGCCGAGGTGAAATCAGTGGCGAATTCGCCGGCCTTGGCCTGGATAAGCAGACCCTGATGAAAAGTGCCTGACAGGCCGCGCAACGAATCGTCCCCGTGAATCGTGGTCGCCCGAGGCGGCCCGCCTTTTCTGCCAACAAACGAGCAATCGCCTGGAATTGATAACCATGTCGACACCGTCGGACAAATTGCAGGAACAGCCCCGCTTTCGCTGGGATCTGGCCGACCTGGCGCCGCTGTTGACGCTGGCCGTGCTGATTGTCTTTTTCAGCCTGACTGGCCGATCGTTCTTTTACCCGGGCACCGTCACTCAGGTCCTGGAGCAAGGGGCGGTGATGGGGATTGTCGCCGCCGGGTTGACGTTCGTGCTGTTGTGTGGCGAAATCGACCTGTCGGTGGGCAACATGGCGTTGTGGACCGCGTGCCTGTGTGGTGTGATGTATGAGCTGCCCTGGGTGGCAGGCAAAGGGGGCGACAAGAATGTCCCCTCGGTGCTGGCCGTGGCGCTGGTCATTCTGTTGCCTTTGCTGAGTGCGATTGTGCTGGGCTGGCTGTCGGGGGTGCTCACGGTCTCGTCGCGATTGCCAAGTTTCATCATCACCCTGTCGATGATGTACATTGCCAGCGGGCTGGCGCTGTACCTGACGAAGAGCGAGCAGTTTCATATTCCCTGGATTATCGAGCGCCTGGGCAACGGCGGCTTCTCGTTGTCGGCCAAGCTGAAGATTCCCTACAGCGCGCTGTTGGCCGGGGGCATCATGCTGCTCAGCCATCTGGTGCTGCAGTACACCCGGTTTGGCCGGTACGTGTACATGACTGGTGGAAATCGCGAGGCCACGCGACTGGCCGGGGTGCGAACCAGCCGAATTGTCATCGCCTGCCTGGCCTTGAGTGCCTGGACCGCCGGCCTGGGAGGCCTGGTGAATGCCGGCCGACTGGGCAGCATCACGCTTGATCAGAATGCCGACCTGCTCCTCAACGCCGTGGCGTGTGTGGTGCTGGGGGGGACGAGCCTGTTCGGTGGCGAAGGGGGCATTCCGCGAACGATCGTTGGCGTGTTGACCCTCTCGGTTCTGCGGGTGGGACTCGACAAGATCGCCTGGATCGACAATTACCTGCGAACATTTCTGCTGGGAGTGGTGCTGCTGGGGGCGCTGGTCTTGAACGGCTTCCTGGCGCGACGCCGTCGTACCTCGTGACGTGACTGGCTGCGTCGAGGGAGCGTTCCGGTAAATCCCTGGGGACAGATGAAAACCGGGTGAGTGACCGTTACAACAGGAGTCACGACATCCGCCGTCAGCCCGGGACGGGCTGCAGTACGACCGCACTGCCTCTTGAGTGACCACACGACCATGAGCGCTCCTCGCACAACATTCACGTTTCATTCTGCCGGCCAACTCATTTTCGGACGGGGCGCCATCGCCCAATTGGGCGAGGTGGCACGTCGCTTGCGGGTCTCGCGGGTGCTGATCGTCACCGACGGGCATCTGGTGCGTGCCGGAGTCGTCGAGCGGACCCGTGGGCCGTTGGTCGAGGCGGGTATCGCCTGCGAAGTTTTCGATGGCGGACTGCCGGAACCGCCGTTGTCGCTGGCCGAGGCGTGTGTCGCGCGGGCCCGCGATTTCCAAGCCGACGCAATCGTCGGTCTGGGGGGTGGCAGTAATCTCGACCTGGCCAAGATTACGGCGGTCGTGTTGACGCATGGCAAGTCGGCGCGGGACTACATTGGTGATGATCAGATTCCAGGGCCCATTCTGCCGTTGATCTGTATCCCCACGACGGCCGGCACCGGTTCGGAAGTGTCCGGAGCGTCGGTCCTGACGGATACGGAGCGGGCGATGAAAGTCGGCGTGCTTAGTAATTATCTGCGGCCGCGGGTGGCGCTGGTCGACCCGCTGTTGACGGTCAGTTGCCCTTCCAAGGTGACGGCCGACAGCGGCATCGATGCACTGACGCATGCCATCGAAGCCTACACCGCCGTGGACAACGAACATTTCCCGCTGCCCGAGGGAGAACGCACGATTTATCAGGGGCGCCACCCATTCGGCGACATGCTCGCCGAGAAGGCCATTTCACTGGTGGGGGCCAACCTGCGGCAGGCGGTCGCGCAGGGCGATGACCTGGCGGCTCGCGAAGCGATGGCACTGGCGGCGACTTTGGCGGGTTTGGCGTTTTCGAATGTGGGGGTGGCAGTCGTTCACGCACTGGAATACCCGCTCGGAGGGGCCACCCATTGCTCGCATGGTGCCGGAAACGGGTTGCTGTTGCCGTTTGTGATGCGGTTCAACCTGCCGGCGCGAGTCAGTCAGTTTGCGCGGATTGCCGAGTTGCTGGGGGAGAATGTTGCTGGTCTCGACGAGCAGGCGGCCGCCGAGCGTTCGGTCGCCGCAGTCGAGCGGCTGAAAGCGGACATTGGCATTCCCGCACGGCTGCGCGATCTGGGGGTCACCCCCGCGCAGATTCCGGTGTTTGCGGAGAAAGCGTTCGCCGTCAAACGGATTCTGCGGGTCAACCCGCGGCCGGTGACGGCGCGCGATCTGGAGTCGATTCTCGAATCGGCTTACTAGCCCGGCTGGCGTGTGCCCTGACGGGAGCCTGGCTTCAGGGGTGGTGGCTGGCGGCGTAGAGTTGTTCGACGACGCCATCGAGAAAGGTCGCCAGTCGCTCGGCCGCGATGGTGCCCTGTTCGCGGAGTCGCCAGAGATCCTGGATACTGCCAAACCGGTTGAAAATCGCCCCGGCCACGGCGCCCCAGCGCACTTTGCCCGACGAATTGACCACGTGCAGAACTTCTTTGGGGAGGTCGGCGGACAGGTCGTCGCTGATGACCCGCACGGCCAGAAACTTGATCCTGGCCGCGCGGCAGATCTGGGCGACGACGTGGCTTTCCATATCGACGGCGATCGCCTGGAACTGCTGATGCAGCGCCTGTTTTTCGACGACCGTGGGGACCATGCGGTCAAGCATCAGCAGGCGGCCGACGTAGAGTCCGGCTTCGGGATTGGCGGGCATCTTCAGGTCGATGGACAATTCGGTGCCGGCGGCATCCACGATGGAACTGGCCACGACGATATCGCCCACCTTCATGTCGGGGGTCAGCGCGCCGGAGTAGCCGGCCGAAACGATCCACGCTGGCGAATGGCCATCAATCAGGCACTGGGTGGCAATGCGGGCCTGTTTCGGTCCGATGCCCGATTCGGCGAGTGCCACGCGGATTTTTCCCAAGAGACCGCCCCGAAAGGTGTAATCGCCCCCCGTGTACTTGCGGACCCGGTCGCAACGCGCCAGGAAGGGATCGATTTCCATGGCGGTGGCATGGACGATCCCCACATCGGCGTGGGCGAGGTCAGGCTGGGGCGTTGTGGCGGCCATGGTCAATCACGAGGCCTGCTGTTCAAAATCGCGCATGACATTCAGCAGGGCGTCGACGCCCGCGGCGGGGAACGCGTTGTAAATGCTGGCACGCATCCCGCCGACGCTGCGGTGGCCTTTCAGGCCGTCGAGTCCGGCTTTCTTCGCGGTGGCGATGAACTTCTCGTCGAGAGCGGCGTCGCCGGTGACGAACGTGATGTTCATCAAGGACCGGCTGCCGGGTTCGGCGGTCGCCCGGAACCGCTGGCTCTGGTCGAGGTACTGGTACAGACGCGCGGCCTTTTCGCGATTCAGTCGCTCGACGCCCGCCAGCCCTCCCTGCTGCTTGATCCATTTGAAGACCAGCCCCATGATGTAGATCCCGAACGTGGGGGGCGTGTTGTACAGCGAGTGGTCTTCGGCGAAGGTGCGGTACTGCAGCATGGTCCCCAGATCGCGCGACCCGGCTTCGACCAGATCTTTGCGGATGATCACGAGCGTCACACCGGATGGTCCCAGGTTCTTCTGGGCTCCGGCGTAGATCAGACCATACCGTTGAATGGGCAGCGGGCGGCTGAAAATGTCGCTGCTGGCATCGCAGATCAGCGGGACGCCCGCTGGGGTCTCTGGTTCGGCGGCGAACTGGGTGCCGAAAATCGTATTGTTCGACGTGAAATGGACGTACGCCGGGTGTGTACTGAACTGACACTGGCTGGGGATGTACGAGAAGCTGCGGTCCTGGCTGCTGCAGGCCACGTGGACCTGACCGCAGCGCTGGGCCTCGGCGACCGCTTTCTGCGACCAGACACCGGTAACGAGATAGTCAGCCGTGGCGCCGGGACGCAGCAGATTCATCGGCACCATCGAAAACTGCAGTGACGCGCCCCCTTGCAGAAACAGCACGTGGTAATCGTCGGGAATGCCGGCCAGTTCACGGCACAGAGCTTCGGCCTCTTCGTGCACCGCCATGTAGGCCTTTCCGCGGTGCGAATGTTCCATGATGCCAATGCCGGTGTTCCCCAGGCTGAGCAGGTTATCACGAGCCTCTTCGAGGACTTCGACAGGCAGCACGGCCGGGCCGGCTGAGAAATTAAAGATCCGCTGAGTCATATCTGCATGTTTCCCGTAAACGTCGCGATGGGCAGGCGGCCCGTTACTCGCCGCGAGCCTCTGAGCCTGCTATACAATCTCCCTGTCGGTCGCGTCAATCGAGTGGAGTACGCAGCCGAGTGTGTTGATGCGTTTCCTGATCGGTTCTGACCGCGTCTCTGTCGCGCCCGCTGGCCGCGCGTGCCAGACCGGGCCTTCGGGTGTCGGCCGTCAAGCGTCTTGTCTGTACCTGCTTTTGAGTCGAGTGTGATGACTATGGTTGCGTCTGTTCCGCGTGCCGTCATTTTTGACATGGATGGCGTTCTTGTCGACTCGTATCAAGCGCACTGGCAGAGTTGGCATTTCATGGCTGACGAGCTGGGGCGCGGGCTGACCGAAGAGCAGTTCCTGACGACGTTTGGCCGAACCAGTCGTGAGATCATCGCCGAACACTGGGGGGCCGATGCCCTGACGCCGGCACAGATCGCCGATTTCGATCAGCGGAAAGAAGCGTTGTATCGGGAACTGGTCGACAAAGACTTTCCGGCGATGGACGGGGCCCGGGAACTGCTGCAGGCGCTGTCGCAGGCGGGCTTTCGGTTAGCCGTGGGCTCGTCGGGACCGCCCGCCAACGTGGCGCTGACCGTCGAACGGCTCGGAGCGCAAGCGTATTTCCACGCACTGGTGAATGGCAAAGACGTCAAACGCGGCAAGCCCGATCCCGAGGTGTTTCTCACGGCGGCCGCACGTCTGGGGGTGGAACCCGCATACTGTGCCGTGGTTGAAGACGCGCCCGTGGGTATTGCCGCGGCCAATGCGGCCGGCATGACAAGCATTGCTCTGCTGAGCACCGGCCACACGCTGGAGAGTGTTGCCGCGGCGAAGCATGTGGTGAAATCGCTGCGGGAGTTGACTCCCGAGCGGATTGCCAATTGGATCGACCAGAGCCGGGCGTAATTTTCCCGGTTCGTGGGGGTCGGCTAGCCAACTCCCAGATAGGTCTCCAGCCATTGCGTGAGGCGCACGAGCGTCGCGTCGGAGATGGTGTGCCCTTCGTGGTGGTTGTAGAGGCCCAGTCGGGCGGGGGTTCGGTACAGTCGGTAGACCGGCAAGGCCGCCTCGAGATAAGGCCAGCTGCGGTCTCCGTCGGCAGCCCCCGGGCCCGTTTCGCCACCCAGAATCAAAAACGGGCGTGGAGCGATCAGCGCCAGCAGTTCGTGATGATTGCGCGGAAAGTCGGGGGCCTTAATTCCCGGGCCGAGATACCAGGGTGCATCCCAGTTGGTGGCAGGGAACCCAATTCCACCTTCGCTGGCGACGGCCGCCGCGATGCGATCGTCGAAGGCGGCCAGATACAGGGCCTCTTTGGCACCCAGCGAATGGCCTACGGCACCAATTCGTTGTGGATCCACTTCGCGCGACAACGAGGCGAGAACATCCACGCCGCGTTGTGCGTCCCACAACATTTTATGCATTCCCAGTGTCCCCGGATGTCGGCGGGAAAAGGTCTCCACGGCTTCCTGAAAGCTGGTGACCGATTGCCATAGAAAGCAGCGCGGGCAGAACACCACAAAACCACGCTGCATCAATTTCAGGCCCAGGTGCTGGGCTGGCGGTCCCTGCACCCCGGCGATTTCTTCGATCGTGCTGTGGCTGGTCTGATGGAGTGCCACCAGGCCGGCACGCAGAGTCGACCGGCGATCTCGCCCGCGAATCTCGGCACCCGGACGCAGCAGGTAGCCTTCCACGGGCAGGTCGATTTCCGAGTGATACCGCACCAACTGTCTGGTGCCACCGGGACAAGATTCTTCCCGCAAGACTTCTAACTGGAGCGGCGGGCGTTCCGCCGGCATCGGACCCAGAAAATCGAGCCACTGCTGACGCAACCGACGACGTTCGACCTGCCAGTCGGCCAAGGTGGTGATGGACTGTCCCTGACTGCCGGTCAGCAAGGAGGAGAGACGTGGCGTCTCGGGCGGGAGCTTGGCCGGGGGTTGCTGCACATCGGCGAGCCAGGAGACTTCATCGGCAGCGGCAGACGAGGTGGGCCAGTGAAATCCCAGTGCGGCGCAGGCGGCGGCCTGCATCAGTTTTCGACGGGTGATGCCGGGCATGGGAGTGCTCGCAGTGTTTGCCATTCGGTCGGCCGTCAATCCAAGATTTGCAATTCCGGCAGACGGCCGATTGTAGCACGGGGTGGCGCCGTCGCACTATAATTCAAGAATTGGTGTTTGTTGATTTGGGCTTTCGATGCATTATGGCAGATTCATTACGCGGACAATTCCTGCTGGCCGGTCGCAATCTACACGATCCCAATTTCTTGAAGACGGTCGTGTTGATAGTGGAACATGGCGAAGACGGAGCGATGGGAGTCGTCGTCAATCGCCCCTCGGGGGTGACGGTCGCCGATGCCCTGAAAAAGCATTTTGACCTGCCTGAAACGGGTGAAATGGTCTACATCGGCGGTCCGGTCGAGCGCAACGCGTTGTTCATTCTACATAATGCTGCTGATGTCGATGAATCGGAAACCGCGGTGATCGATGGCATTTTTGTGGGGAGCAGTCCCGAGACGTTTGAAGCGATCGTCCGCCGCGCCGCCGACGGTGACGACGAGATCAAATTCCGCGTGTACTTCGGCTGTGCCGGGTGGGGCCCTTCGCAACTGGAGGGCGAAATGTCGCGCGCCGACTGGATGGTCTGCCCGGCAACACCCGAGTCGGTCTTTTATGCAGACCCCTACGAACTCTGGGACACGCTGGTGGCCGAGTGGGACAAAGCCCATTCGCCGCTTCCGGGGGTCCCGGGAGATTTCCGGCTGAATTAAACGGAGACCGGCGATCGAACCAGATCGGGTGGCGCGAATTTCGATAACCCTCCGCGCGAATTCGGTGCGTACGGTCGAGGGAACTCCGCCGGGCACGAATACAAGCGGCAGGCGTTGGGACAACGATCAACGAGGGGAGACGCAGGGTGAAATCGTGGGGCCGATTGAACGAACAGATCATTCAGTGTGAAGCCTGTCCGCGATTGCGTTCGTATTGTCAGGAAGTGGCGACCCAGAAGAAACGGGCCTACGTGAACTGGGAGTATTGGGGGCGGCCAGTCCCGAATTTTGGCGACCCCCAGGCACGACTCTTGATCGTCGGTCTGGCCCCCGCGGCACACGGAGCCAATCGCACCGGAAGAATGTTCACCGGTGATCGCAGCGGGGAATGGTTGTATCGGGCTCTGTTCAAGGCGGGCTTTGCGAATCAACCACACGCCGAGCATCGTGACGACGGGCTGGAATTGATCGATTGCGCGATCACCGCCACGTGCCATTGTGCCCCGCCCGACAATCGGCCCCTGCCTGCAGAAATTGCCTCGTGTCAGGCCTGGTTTCAACAAACCGTCGACCTGCTGCCGGCACGGGTATTTTTGGCGCTGGGGCAGATTGCCTGGCGCACCGTCGTTGATGAATTATGGCGTCGGCAGTGGTTGTCGGGCAGGCTGCCAAAGTTTGGACATGGGGCCGTCGTGTCGATTGCCGACGAGCGCGTTTTGATTGGCAGTTATCACCCCAGTCAGCAGAACACGTTTACCGGCCGGCTTACCGAGGAGATGCTGGATCAAGTCTTCACACGGGCCCGCGAGAGCCTGCCTGCGAAGAATTCGCGGTAAGACCGGCTCAATGCCTGGTGCGCCAACACCCGACTGGCGGTTGCGAGGCTCGGGACAGGGCTGCACTGATGGAAAACCGGTGGCTGCTCATTCAGCGCGACTTCGCCGTTTGATCTGGCGCGGGTCTTTATTGGGCCGAGGCGATTTCGATGCGGCGGCGGACGTCGTATTGCAGGCCGAGAATGAGCGTGAGCACGACGGCGTCGACCATCAGGAACCCCATTTCGAACGAGGTGCCCTGTTGCTGCGCTGTCGAGAGCATCATGATGACGGGTGACCCACAGCAACTGCTGAAGAACATCCCGGCGGCCATGACGGTCGCTGCGAGAGGGAGCGATCCCCAGCGCACAATCATCGAGAAAAACGCCGTCAGGGTCATGAATAATAACAGCAACAATCCATAGAACCAGCGGCTGGGTAAGATCAGACAGAGCCCCAGTTCCGAAAGGCCCGCGGGCCAGATAACACAGCCGGCAAACAGCCAGAACAATGCGGGCAGCAACGCGGGCAGGCAGCCGAGCAGTTTGCCGGCGATCATGCGGGAAGGTTTTCCCGGAACCATCGCCAGCAGTGGCAGTGTGTGTTCGCGCCATTCATCATGAAAGACACGCGACGCATACAGGCAGGCTTCGAACGTCAGCAAGCCGAGCATGCCGAGTGCCACGAATTTCCCGGAATCAGCCAGCGTGTAGCTGTAGTAACGATCGGCGGCCCACAAGGTCAGCAGGACCAGGATTCCATAGACGACAAACTTCAGAATCTGCGTCTGCAGGCCACCGGCGACGAAATGGAATTCTTTCCAGGCCAACGGATAGCGGACGGGGCGCGATCGACGATGACGTCCGAGTCCGATGAACCGGGCCGTCAGGTCGGCGCGTGGTCCCCGCTGGTCTCCCGAATGGCGTGTGAACCGACGAAACCCGATCCATGCCAGGAAAAACAGCACCGCCGCCGTTCCCGTGCAGGTCAGGACTTGAAACCCGAAGATATGTCCCGCGAAACCGGTACGCATGATTTCCGAAACTTGCGTCAGAATCGATGCCTGTTGTAATCCGTCGTGAAATGCCTGGATCTGCAGATCGACATTCGATTTGGGCTGCACCAGTCCGCTGTTCTGCAGACCGATCTGTGTGACCCAGACGAGAATCGGAGACGCCAGGTACAGGCCAATCAGCACCAGAGTAATGAATGAAGCTGACCCGCCGCGGCGGCAGATGACCGAGGCCAGCACTCCCATGTTGGCCACAAGCAGCAGATACGCGGCAAGTGACGTGTACGCGGCCAGGACCTGGTTGACGGTCACGCCACCCAACGTGATAGCCAGCAACGTGAAGGGGATCTGGACCAGCAATAGCAACAGCGTACTTACGAGCCGACTGGTGGATTTGCCGAACAGAATGCCCAGCGGGTTGATGCCGGCGAGCATGAGCAGACCGAGCGTGTCTTCTTCTTTTTCTTCGGTGATCGCCGTGGCGAAAAAGCTGACGCCGGCCAGGCTGATCAGTACGACATTCAGGTAGGTCATCGTGGAGAACATCTTGAGGCCCGGCGCGCCCACGAGTCCCCCGACCAGAATCGTGTAGACCAGGCTGGCAAACACCAGCAGCGCGAAACCGGCCCTGAACAAGTGCGCCCGCAATAGGCGCGCGTCGAGTCGCAGGGCGCGAACCAGCATGGCCAGGGTTCCGGTCAGCACTATTCGAGGCCTCCGTGCGTCAGATCCATGAAGGCCTCGTTGAGATGTCTCCGTTCTTCGGCGAACGATTCAATCGGCACGCCCAGATCGAGCACCTCGCGTAACAACTGATTGGTATCGGTCGCATCACCGTCAAACGAGACGCGGTATTGGGCTACATCTGAAAGGCGTTCCACCTTGACCACGCCGGTCAATGCGCCCAGTCGGCGGTCGAGTTCCGGATACTCCCCGCGGAACCCCACGCGATAGGTAGGGTGTTCGTGAGTATGCGCGAGCAGACCGCGCATGGAGCCTGTGAACTTGATGCGACCTCCGTCAATGATCGTGACGCTGTCGCAGAGTTCGGCCAGTTCCGAAAGAATGTGCGAGCTGATAAAGATGGTTTTGCCCATCCGCTGCAGTTCTTTGAGGATCTCCATCAGTTCGATGCGGGCCCGCGGATCGAGTCCCGAGGCGGGTTCGTCGAGCAACAGCAGGTCGGGATCACTGACCAGTACCCGCGCCAGGCTCACGCGCTGCTGCATGCCCCGCGACAGGCCGCCGATCAGGTCGTTGGTGCGCGACAGCATGTCGGTAATCACCAGGACTTCCTGAATGACCCGGTCGCGCTGGGCCGTCGTCATCCCGTAGGCGGACCCGAAGAAATCGAGATACTCATAAACCGACATGCGGCGATACATGCTGAAATGATCGGGCATAAACCCGATCCGCCGGCGGACCTCCTGGGTCTTCAGCAACACGTCCTGGCCGAAGACTCGAACGCTTCCGGCTTGTGGTTCCAGCAGCGTGCAGACGATTTTCAGAGTCGTCGTTTTGCCGGCGCCATTCGGCCCGACAAACCCGTGCAGTGAACCGGCCGCAACCTCAAAGCTGGCATTGCGGACAGCCCAGCGCTCGCCGAACGACTGGCTCAAATTTCGAATTTCGACGGCAGGGACGTTTGCCGAGGGGGTGGTGTCGTTCATTTGGTTTCTGCAGGAAAGATGTCCAGGCTGTACAGGGTGTATCCGACCTGCTGGCCAAATTGAGTGCTGACGGCCTGCATGTTCGCCGGCATCGGGGCGTAACCCAGCAGACGTATGCGATCCGGAGGCAGAACGAAGAGTTGCACTTCATTGCCATCCTTCAAATCGAGCGATCGGGCCAGAAGCGCGTAAAAGGTGTCCTTCCAGACGTCGGCTGGTTTTTCATCGAATGAGTTTCGTCCGAACATGCTGGGAGTCGTGCGGGATTTCTGAAACATCTTCGACTCTTCGTAAAAGCGGTCGACCTGGATGATGGCATGCAGCGGACCTTCTTCTTTGACGAGTTCAATCGTCGAACCGCGATCGGCCAGTTTGTACAACCTGCGCCCGCAGACGGCATACAGGTCGGTGAAGTTGGTGGCGAACTCGCTGCCCTTTTGCAACTTAAGAGCCGTTAAGGCGCGCGCCGGCCGGGGGGTCAGTGCGGTTTCCAGATCGCGCGTTGTGGTGGAAATGACCGAGCTCTGGTCGGCAGCGGTCTGGAAGTCTGCGACGGTGACATCGAGGGGACGGCCGGGCAGGATCGACCGATGGGCAAATGGCCGTGATGAAAAGGGAGGCATATCGACAATCAGGTGCGCATCGGCACCGTTGCGGATCTCGCCATTCACTTTTTCATCGATCTGGCAGGTGGAGTAGATCCGCCCGCTGCCCGGATGATTGATGGTATAGTCGCCTCCGTCGACGGCAAACGCGTTGGACCATTGAGTCACATCGAGGGTCGAACCATCCGGCTGCTGACGGGCAATGGCCACCGAGTGGATGACGGTGACTTCATTGTAACCCCGGCGGCCCACGACCAGGAAAATCACGCTGAACAGACCGATCGCGCCCAGCAGGCTGCCGAACGTGATGCGAAAATCGCCACCAAACTTATACGCCACGAAGTAGCTGCCTGGAAAAACCGCCGCCAGATAGATCAGACCAAGCAGGAAAATCAGGGCCCAACTGTGTTCGGGGCTGGACTGGTCCTGCATGCGCTTCAAGAGGGTCCGTTCGGGATCCCACGAAATATGACCGAACTGCATCATGTAGGCATTGTTCATCGGATCGGCACTGGAGGCTGCGGCTTCGGCCTGTGCTTTTTTGTATTCCAGACGTTCGTCATCGGGGATGTTGCGGACCGTATCGACTTGAATCTTCTGAACAAACGGTTCATCGAGTTGTTTGCGCGTGCGTGCGACCCGGGTGATTTCGCCCGACCCCACGCGCTGCACATCGGCCGTTCCATTCAGGACCTCGAGTTCGCCCGTGAATTCGAAGCCTTTTCCGTCAGGCGTTTTGAGCAGATAGGCACGTCCGCCCCGTTTCAGCCAGTCAAGAAAGGCACGCTGGCGTGCGGCTTCCCAGCGGGGCACATGGTCAAGCACCGCCACCGAGAGGGCATCGGTCGCCGTGCCAAAGGGGGGAAATAGATTCTCGGGAAACCGCTTGATCGCGGTGATGCCGCCAAGTGGTACGAGATTGTCGGCGTCGTCATACAGCACCGCCGAGCGCTTGCCGTGTCTCGGGGTAGTAATCTCGGTGCGGTTGGAGCGTCCTTCGCCCCAGGAGACTTGCCAGGTCTCCCAGTCGGAATTGACGTAGGGGTAGAACTGTATCCAGCGGCTGGTGTATTGCGAGAGGTAGAGTCGTTCCGACAGAACCGTATCGACCTGTTTTCCCCCCACGAATTTCATCAGACGGACTTCGCCATCAAATGCCGAGGATGTCGGATTATCGATCAACAGGGAAACGATATTGAAGTGCTGCGGCACGACCTGGCCATCGAACCCCCAGACGGTCTGCCGGATTTCTACAGCGCCGACCGTTCCCGGTGTGCAGGTGACTGCCAGGGACATCACAGTCAGCAGGAGTGGAATGCTGCCGCGGGTGGTCATGAGTCATCGAGTGCCAGGAGGGATCTGATTGGATTCGTGTTGCCGGGGGAGATGTCAGGTGATGGCCGTATTCGACACCGGAAGCCGGTCATTGGCCGGCCCACCACCCTGCTGCATGATACGGGCTGACGACACGACATCCAACGGCTCAAGAGCAGATCGTGCCCATGGCCGCGCCGCAGGGGCCCCGGGCACTCGGTCGCTGAGGGAGCCGGTCTGGGAATGGGCGAATCTGGGAATTGACATAAAGTATTTGATCGATCGAGGCTCGGAATTTGTTTGGCCGGGCCAGGTGCAATACGAATCGAGCGAGTCGGTGACAGGGAACGGTCAGGTTTCCCGGGCTTGCGCGGCGGGAAAGATCGGACCATTCGACGGTTCCAGATCCGAAATCGGGTCGTCAGGCTGGTCGATCGCGCCATCGCGAAAGAAGGCCTTGGGGGCCGCCTGTTTGACCCACCAGCGCAACAGGCCCAGTGCCGTGCCGTAGAGGACGCAGTTGACAGTGAGCGGGATCCAGGTTTCAAAGATATTGGGCGGTGCTCCCACTTCATTGATGGCAATCAAGGCGAGTGGGCTGGTGATCATGATGATGGCGGCATCCTGATAAAACTGGGTTCCGCGGCTCAGGGCTTCAATCGGCAGGATGCAGGACAGGATGGGGAGCAAACACCAGCCTACGATCGCGGCTAAGGATCCCACGATGGCGCGTCCCGGGGATTTCGTTTTCAGCCCGATCAAGAAAGACAGCCAGGCAAACATCGGCAGGTAAATCAGGGTGGTTGATAATGAAGTTGCCAGGTACAGCGCGACGGCCTGGAAACTGGACTCATTGGGGCCACGTGTGTCGACCATCCCCAGGGCTCTCAGCCAGGTTTCGAACACAATCAGGGTAAACATGGGAATCATCAGCACACCGATCAGGCGCCAGATGCTGCGGAATTTCTGGCGAACGATTTCATCAGCCGTCAGGGGGGTGGTACACAGAACTTCCAGGGTCTGGTGTGACCGTTCTCTGGCGACGAGGTTGCTGGCGTGGACAGCCACCATCAACACAGAAATTCCCCAAGTCACAAAAACGGCGAGGAGCAGCAGTCCGTGTTGCCGGCCCAGCGAATCGCCGAGCATCATCGCCACGCACAAAAGAGCGATCGGGATCTCCAGTAACAGCAGGAGTCGCAGCAGGTAGTGAAACTGTCCGAGTGAGCGCTTGGCCGTTTCGCGCCAGGCAATCGGTTCCAGATCGGGAAGTGAGGTCGTATCGCTGATCAGGACGACGCCGCGGGTCCAGCGGTTTTTGTTCCAACTGTGAAAGAGACGATCGAGTGCCGCGAAAATCTCGCGCAGTTGGTTGCGCGGCGGCACAAACGCCCGGGGGATGAAGTAATACCGAGACAGTCCGAGAAAGACGGCGATGGAAAACAGGATGGGGACCGTCCCCGCCACGGCTGCGAGCAGCGGGTGAGATACTCCCCCGACGGCCACGGTCCATTGTCCCGATTCGAAAAACTGCATGGCACCGAAGAAGGGGTAGGCCAGGATCCCGGGAGGGGGGCCGGTGTGGTGTCCCAGCAGCAACCAGAGGGCCGCAGGACCAAATAACAACAGCACCCCCAGGAGATACGAGGCGATGAAGGCGCTGGCCGTCGTGCGGAAATAGACCGAGCACATCAGGCCCAGGGTGGCCATCTGGATGACCGAGATGAACAGCATCCAGATGCCAAACGCCAGGTACTCGGGCGAGATGCCCCCCAGGGTGTAAGAAAAACCGAGCAACGGCAACGACAACAACAGAAACCCGAATGCCGGGATCAGGCGACTGAGGAGCTTTTCAAAGAGAATCGTCCATGAGCCCAGACGGGTCAGGATCAGTAAGTGCAGCGAGTCCCGTTCTTTTTCCTGGGTGATGGTACTGCACGTCAGGGCCGGGACGAACGTGTAGATTCCGATAAACTGCAAAGTGGCCAGGGCGTGAAACAGGCGTCGCCCCTGCCCCAGGGCGGCGAGAGATTGCGTGTTTACCACCGTGAGTAAATCGCGAAACATCATGATGGCGGCAATAAACAGCAGTGACGCGTAGACCGTACGGATCACGTACGTGCGTTTCCGGGCCGCCTGTTCGATCAGTTCCTTTTCGAGCAGTGGCAGTCCCCAGCCACGCAGAGTATTGCGGAGGCCGCTGGTCATGTCTGCGAATACTCCGGGGAACTCGTCAGGTGAAATTCAGACTTTGTCTGGGGCAGGTCGGTGCCAGGTCGGTCTGTTTGCGGGCATTCCAGGCGTCCCAGAATGCGTTCGGCCTGAGCATAGGCCAGCCAGCGGAAGAACAGTGTCCAGCCGGCATACCAGGTGAAGTTCAGAATCATGGCCACCCAGGGGAGATTCGAATAGTAATGCCATTCGTTGGATTCGTTGAGGGCCACGATCGAAGCGGGTGACAACAGGTTGCAGAAAAACCACGGACTGGAAAACGGTGGGCGGAACAGGATCTCGATAGGCAGCATCACAAAAATCAACGGTCCGATACAGAATCCCAGGATGGTCGCCAGCGACGTGGCGATCGCCCGAGCCTGCGTTTTCATTCGCAGGCCGATGTAGAACGACAGCCAGGCCAACAGCGGGAGGTAGACCGCAATCGACAACAGCGAACAGGTGAGGTAAACGGCGAGGTCAAAGTCCACGGGATGGTAGCCCAGCCATTGGGCGCGGGGGTCGGGCATGTGCCAGCGCATCGCGGCAGAAAAACCGAAGAGCGTCACGAAGGGAATGGCCATGACGGCTACCAGCCGCCAGACCGAGCGGATTTTCTGGCGAATCACTTCATGCGCCGTCAGGGGGGTCGAGGCCAGCACATCCAGAGTCTGGTGTGATCGCTCTCCGGCGATCAGGCTTGCGGCCTGCACCGAAATCACCAGAATCGCCACGATCCAGACAACCAGCAATAACAACAGCGACCATTCGAAATCAGTGGTGGCGAACATCAACATGACGCACAGGGCCGTCATCGGCAGCTCGACCCCCATGAACAACCGGGCCAGATAACGTGTCTGCCCCAGCGATCTCTTGGCCGTTTCCCGCCAGGCCACGGGCTCCGTATCCGGAAGTCCTGATTCCGTCCCTCCCAGAACGATGCCGCGTGTCATAGGGTTATTGTTCCAGCGTGCAAATACCTGATCCAGCCGCTGAAAGAATCTCAAGAGAAAATTGCGAGGTTGTACGAAAGCCCGCTTCAGCAGGAACACTCGTGCCAGAATCAGACAGATACCGCACTGAAACAGGACCAGCACGCTATGGATCGCAACGGGCCAGTAGCTCGTCGTCAGCCCTGTTTCGGTCGCCGAAACAAACTGGCCCAGGCCGAACAGTGGCATCTGGAATTCGGCCAGCAGTTCCATACGTGAGGTGGGAAAGGACGCCAACTGATTGATGTCGAAGCCGGTGATAGTCCACAGCAGCAACCATCCGAGTGGCGGGCCCAGAAACATTACGAGGGTCAGCAGATAAGTCGCAATGAAGGCCGCCACACTGGTGCGGCAGTACGCCGAGCAGCACAAGGCCAGCGCCCCCATCTGCAGGACGGCCAGCGTCAGCAGCCAGACCCCCAGAGCGAGTGACGGCAAAGTCAGGCCACCCAGAGTATAAGAAAATGCCAGCAGGGGGAGCGACAGCAGCAGGAAATACAGCATCGGAATGACCCGACTGGCCAGCTTTTCGAACAGGATCGTCCACGGTCCCAGGCGGGTCAAGAACAGCAATTGCAGCGAGGCCCGTTCTTTTTCATGCGTGATGACTCCCGATGTCATCGCCGGCATGAAAAAGTAGATGCCCATAAACTGCAGGCAGCAGAGCATGACAAACAGTTCGCGGCCTTTGCCCAGCGTGGCCAGCGGGCTCGTGATTCCGGCCGTGAGGGTTTCGTAGAACAGCAGATAGGCCGTGAAGAACAGCAGTGAAGCGTAAACCGTTCGGATGATAAATGTGCGTCGACGAGCCGACTGCTCGAGCAGTTCTTTCGCCAGCAGCGGCAGACCGAACTGGTTTAACACGCGTGGCATCGTGCAGGTAACTCGTTTCGTGAGGCAGGTCACGACGTGACAGGCCAGCTGTCGACCGTCGTGGCCGGGAACTTCAAGGGGCGGCTGATTCCTCGGGCGAATCGGCCAACGGTTCGGGCTGTCCCTCGGGGGCCAGGGCGAGATCTCCTCGGCGCTCCCCGTTTTCCAGGCGGCCCAGAGAACGATCAATGTGGGACCGGCACAGGTGTCGAACGGCCACCAGGCAGAGTCCATAGAACGTGAAGTTGAGACTGATGATCAGCCAGGACGGAATCGACCACTCGCGGTACAGGTTCACTTCGTTGACGAACACGATGGTCGCCGGGCTCAGCAGGGTCGACAGTTCCAGGATGACCTCTCGATCGGGATTACGGCCCGGACCATCCAGGATGATGGCGAGGGGCAGCGAAACCAGGATTAAGGGGGCAATACACCAGGCGACGACGGCTCCCATGGCACCGATGATGGCCCGTGCTTGAGTCCGCAGTCGCAAGCCGACATAAAACGACACCCAGGCCACCAAAGGTAAAAATATGGCCATCGAGAGCAACTGGCAGACGAGATACATGCCCGGCTCGAATTTTTCGAACGGGGAGCCTCGATTCGAATACACGACGACCGAAAGCCGCCAGGCTTTGTACACGAAGATGGTCAGAAAGGGCACAGCCAGCACCAGAATCAGGCGCCACACGCCCACCATTTTTTCGGTCAGGATTTCGCGGCCCGTCATGGGCGTCGTACAGAGGACATCGAGCGTCTGGTGCGAGCGTTCTCCGGCGATCAGATTTGAGGATTTCACGGAGACCACCAGGATGGCGATCAGCCACAGCATGCCATGCATGGGGATGCTCACCATTTCGACGAGGTCGTCGATGGAATAGCGTCGCGCATAAATCTCGGCCAGTGCCAACAAGCCACAGACGGCAATGGTGGGCAGTTCGACAATCAGGAACACACGTTTCAGTCCCGACCAGTTTCCCAGCCAGTGTTTTTCCGTTTCCCGCCAGACGATCGGCCGGTCTTTGGGCAGGTGTTCATCGTCCGAATGCTGCAGTTCGACGGTTTCGGGACCGAATTCCAGGGGGGTCGCCTCGACGCGCCGACTACGAAAGCGCGGGAGTGACGTCGACAGCAGGCCCCGCGCCGGCACAAAGGCGCGGCTGACGAGAAAGCGTTTGGCCAAGGCCAGAAAACCCGCACTCAAACCCAGATTGATGACCGCATGGGTCGTGATCGCCACGGTTCCAAAAAAACCGGGCAATTGCGACTGAATGAAATACAACGGCAGCCCGAAACAGGGAAAGACACAGAAATACATTATGCCGATGGAACCCGGGCCGGCCATACCCCGGAAAATCTGGTCCGGACTGATATCCAGCAGATAGCCAACAATCAGCATCAGCATGAATAGAAAATAAGGACCGAAATACAGCACAAACATCAACACGTACGACATGACGAACGCGACGACGGTTGAGCGGAAAAAGGCCGACCACATGACGGCGATCGAGCCCGTCTGAATGACCGCGACCACCAGCATGAAGACGGCGCTCCAGAGCATCTGCCGCGTGACGCCGCCCAGCACGTAAGCAATGGCCAGTGCCGGCAATGACAAAAGCAGGAACCCCAGCATGGGCACAATGCGGCTGAGCAGTTTCTCAAACACAATGGTCCATGGACCCAGGCGTGTCAGAAACAAAAGCTGCAGGCTGTCGCGTTCTTTTTCCTGGGTAATGACGCTGCAGGTGATCGCCGGCATGAACAGGTAGATGCCGATGAACTGGACCACGACGAGCGTCAACAGGATCTTCTCACCCTGGCCCAGCACGGCCAGCGGGCTGCGCGAAGTCGCCGAGAATATCTCGAAGAAGAACAGAAACGTAATCAGGAACAGGATGGTCGCGTAGACCACGCGCAAAACGTAGGTTCGCTTCCGGGCCGACTGCTCGGTCAACTCTTTGGACAACAGCGGCAGACCGCCGTCGCGCAGGGCCTGAACGATTTTCTGGAAGAAGCGGCGCATGGAACCCGGGGGGTGAACTGCAGGTGAGATCGAAACCGCGCTGGTTTCGTGAAGCTTCAAACGCAAATCGAGTGTCTGGCAGATGCCGTCAGGCGGTCTTGCCTTCCGTGAGTTTCATGAAGGCCGTTTCCATATCCATGGCCTCGGGCTGGAACATGCGAATGCGTGCCCCGGCCGCCACGAGATGTCCGTGCAGATCTTCAATTGACGTCTGGTCTTCGTGCAGACGGATCGCGAGGCGATCCACCTGTTCTTCCACTGAGTTGACACCGGGGACCGATTTCAGCCGGGCGACGAGTTCCGCGGACATGTCGACGACCTGCACATGCACGATGCGCAGCAGGCCCAGATGACGGTAAATGTCAGTCACCGAACCCTGGGCCACCATCTTACCGGCTTCGACAATGCCAATGCGTGTACACAGTTGCGACAACTCGTGCAGAATATGGCTGGAAATGAGAATGGTCTTACCCATTTCCTTGAGCGCTTTCAGGAGTTCCCGCATTTCGATGCGGGCACGCGGATCCAGCCCCGAAGCCGGTTCGTCCAGGAGCAGCAGGTCCGGGTCGTGCAGCAGCACGCGCGCCAGCGACAGACGCTGTTTCATACCACGCGAGAGGGCATCGACCGGAGCGTGCAGTTTGTGGCTGAGGTCGGTCAGTTCCAACACGTCGGTGATGATTGGTTTACGCCGGCTTCTGTCGATGCGGTAAGCCGCTGCGAAGAAATGCAGGTATTCCTCGACCGTCAGATCTTCATAGACTCCGAAGAAGTCTGGTACGTAACCGATTTTCTCTCGCACGGCCTGCGGGTTGTACAGGACGTCGCGCCCAGTCACTTTGACTTTGCCCGTGAAATCGCGCAACAGGGTGGCCAGGACCTTGATCGTTGATGACTTTCCGGCGCCGTTGGGACCGATGAATCCGAAGACCTCCCCCCGCGGGATCTGCAGTGAAATGCCGCGTACGGCGGCCAGTTGTCCATAACGGACCCACAGGTTTTCGACATCGACGACAAGCATTTATTCACCTTTATGATAGAGTTTGCGGTAGATGTCGACGTCGTCGCGGTCCGCGACGCCAATGACCAGCAGCCACTGATCGGGATCGGATGGATCGGCCAGCGACAGGTCTTCGAAGTCCCGGCCGCCGTTCGGCGACGACTGGGAACCCACGGAAAACAGCCCGCCGTGCGGGGCCATGCTGATGTCATCGAGAAAACTGGGACGGTTCGGATTTGAATATCCCAGGTACATCCGTTGGGCCGAGATGGGGGAACCGTTGGCATCGACGCCATAGACATCTTCGGCTTGCAGAAAGTCAAAGTTCCTTTGGAGTAAGGCACGCTTTCCGTTGTGATAGATCGCGACATGGGTCTGTGCCCCGAAGAACTGGCTGATGTCGTTCAGCAGCGTTTGCCGTCCGGGATCCTGCGGGTTGTTGGCCATGTCGTCCGGACGATACGTGGCGGAGTCCGCGTATTTGTTCCAGTCGAACTGGGGCCCGGCTGGTTCGGTCTCGGTGTTGGCTTTGGAGCGGGGAATGGTGAACCGACGGTTGAGTTGCGGCGTCCACTGTGAGATGAACTGGGTCACGGCATATTGCCCCGGAATGCGACCTGTATATCGGGCCATCTGCAGGTTGAGGGGGCGTTCGGCCTGCCCCTGCATCCGCCGGATCTGGGTGTTCTGCCAGAAAGCAGAACTGAACCGTTGCAGATTCATGTCGGCAAACAGTTCCCGATTCAGTTGTGTGGTCACATCGCGCTCGGAACCCTGAAACAGGACTTCAAAACGGTTGAGTCTCGCGACCTGGTTGTCGACGCCCATGTCCTGGATCGTGAATGTCCGCCGACGGTCGGTGACCTGCATATACCATTCTGCGAGCCAGACCGTGAATAACGTGACGGCGATGGTGACAAAGGGAAATGTGAACCAGGTCCACTTCCGGCGCCTGATCGCACCCAGGGCCAGCCAATCGGTGGGGCCGATCAGGATCACGTAACCGAACAGGATCAGGCCAATCAGAGACAACGGGACAATCTTCAGCCCCTCGGGCATCAGCCGGGCCACTAATTGATCGCCCGACCGCAAAGGCAAGGTCGCCAGGGGCATCGCGGTCGGACGTAGCTTGTCATATTCGTCGATATCGGCGGGATTGAATCCGTAGGGTTGACCGGGAGTCGGCGGATTGCCGGCCGCGGCCGGATCGGCCGCCGGTTTTTTGACCGCCAGCTGAAACTGACCCGTAGCCAGGAACTCATCGCGACGATCGCGCCGCATTTTCCAGAGGTATCCGGCCGCTTGTCGCAACTCGGTCACCCGAGTGTCTGAAAGGTCGGCCAAGGTTCCCCGAAAGATGGCGACGCGTCCCAGCCCAAAGTGTTTCAGCAGCACGCCGGGGGCCTCGGCGTCGTACGCATTGCCGGTCAGGCGCCCCGCAGCATCGAGTACAAACCGGGGTTGATCGGGCGGGGCTTGCGCGATCTGGTTGAGAGCGGCCACATGGTAGTCTTTCAGGACGGCCGTTCCGGGGATCGCACAGAAGCTGCCTCCCGCAGCCACCCAGTCGAGCAGGGCGCGAAGCTGACGTTCGCGCAAGTCGGCAAAGGCTTCCGCGGCTGTTACGACCATGTCGAAGCCGCAATACCCCAGGGGGTCTTCGGGCAATTCGGCTGTGGCGATGCGTGCGGGAAAGGTCGTGATCGTGCGGTCTTCGTCGTTGGTGTTCCAGCTTTCCATGCGGAGCTGGTCCAGCAACTTGCTGGCTCCGGGGGGCAGAGAGCTCGACCAGGCGTCACAAAACGCCACGATGTGGCGCCGCTGAAACTGTTTGATGGAACCATTGGGAATGCCGATACGCCAGGCTCCGATCGATTTGCCATCAACCAGCAGATGGATTTGGCATTCCGGAGTATCGAAATGTCCCTGGGGATCGATCGGCGGCAGAACTGTGCGAATGAGTTGAGAGCCGGGAGTGATGATGACTCCGTCGACAATGCCGGTAATCGGTGTATCGCCGTCGAACAAGCCCACCGACAATTGTCCGGTAATGGGAGTCGGAGCTTCGGACTCGACCCGCCAGACGAATGTCATGGGGGCATTGGTGCGGATGGGGGGCGATTGGGACGACAGGTCGAGCTTGACCTGTGAGCTCTGGGCCACAGCCCAGGGGCACACGCCGAGCGTCAAGATCAGCGCCCAGAACACACTGGCCAGGTGCCTCTTCAACGCGGGACGGACCAGGCGGGTGGCAGTCAAAGTCTGCCGGGTGCAGCGGCGGACAAGAGGCCGGTGCCAGCCTGCGGGGGCCCCGGGTTGGAAACGCAGAAACAGGGACATGGAACCTCGATCAGTAGAGCCCGACTCACTGCGAATCGGCAGGACGATATCTGGTCAGGTGGCCAGAATGCCTCCGGGACGACGCTGAAAATACCACCATTCCGCCAAGAGTAAGACAAACCCCACGACCGCGAACCAATGCCAGATCGGTCGATCGCTTTTGAGTAACGTCGACGCGGCGCCGACTTTCAGTTCGCGAAACTGCAACTGGTCAACGGTGCCCAGCGAAGATTCTGCGACCGACAGCAGGCTGACCCCGACCGAGGCCAGTTCCGTTCCGCCATCCCGGATGGAGTATCGGCCATTGAGCGGGGCCGAGATGCCGGACAGGGTTCCGTCCACGCTGGATCGCACCTTCGACACATTGCCATCAGGTCCCTGCACCTGGTACTCCTTCTCGGGCTGCAAATGCAGCGGAGGGAGAATTCCGGTCTGGTTCGCAATGACTTCCGACAACCCGGCTCGCTGCTGGGCGAGTTGCACGGAGTTTGAAACCAGAATCGGAAATCCCACGCGAAACGGCAGCGTGGAATGATCGGTATGGAACAGGAAATAATAGAGCGCCCGCTCGCCCGCTTCTTTGCGGACCAGCAGCGGGCCCGACCGGCCCTGTATCAGGATCTCGTATCCCAGTTCTTCAAAATCGCGATCGCGCACTCCCTCCAGCGAGACGGGACGATCGGCCAATTGCAGGTCCGTCAGCAGGACATGCTGCAGCAACGGGGCGTTTCGCTGCCAGTCAATCACTTGTCCCACGGCATCATCGACGCGGATCAGTTTGGACAAATCATCAGGAACGACACCGATAAAAATAAACGTCTCGGCTTCCAGGTCCAGGTCGGTCTTGGAATCGGTCAGGACCAGATCGTAGCTGGCAGCTTTGGAGTCGTCGTCGTCAGAGGGGTACAGCAGGACGTCTTTGATTCCCCGCAGGGCGTGCCGGTACGATTCCAGTTCGGTCGCGCAATACACCGCCAGAGGTCGGCCCGCCGGCAGGTCGAGCGATGCGACGTTGTCCATGGCGAGGGCATCAAAATCCAGGGGTTTCAATTGAACTTCCAGGCGTCGGGCGCCCTCGCCTTCGATCGGGAAGACGATTCGTTGCGATTGCCCTGGAGTCAATGAGATCGATTCACTGACCGGATCGCGCCCCGCGGTCTGCAAAATGACCTCGGCGTTGATCGGCGTTTCGTCGGTATCGCTCTCGCCTTTCGAGCCTTCGATGCGGACAAACACATCCCAGCGGTCGTTGACCCGTCGGGCGTTGACCGCCGTGATTCCAATGTTGCGACCGGCCGGATCGAGTTTCTGGTAGTTGAGCTGAAACGGGAGTTCAAAATCTATTTCCGGCGGAACATTGCCGTCGGTGTACAGAACGGCCGTCTCGATGGGAAAGGTGCGGGCCAGCGCCTGCGTCATTCGCAGGGCGTCATCGAGTCGACTGCTGACCTGCGACACCTGTACCTGCTCGAGGGCATCTCGCAATACCCGCTGATTGTCGGTGAAGTCGGTCAACTGACGGGCGGTTGACGAGACAGAGATCAGGCACAGTCGCTGTTCAGGCAGCAGGTTATCGATCAGTCGGCGAATTTCTTCTTTCGCCAGATCGAGGCGCGATTTTCCGCCATGGTCGACGGCGGCCATGCTGGCCGAGGTGTCGATGAGGACCGGCAGATACTTGGCCCGGTCGGCCCCGCTGGGGAAAAAGGGCTGCATGGCGGCAACCACCAGGCAGAACAGCAGCAGCAGTTGCAGCAGCAACAGCAGGTTGCGTTTGAATTTTTGAAACGGTGAGTTGACCCGCTGGTCGTTCAACACGCTGCGCCACAGCGCCAGCGAGGGAATGACATGCCGGGGCCGCTTCAACTTCAGGAAGTAGAAGATGATCAGTGGGATGAACAGCAGAAACAGCCAGGCCCATTGGCTGGCGATAAACGGCCACCAGGTCATCGTACCCACCCCTTTCGGCGGAGCAGGTCAAACAACACCCAGTCCAGCGAGTCTTGCGAGGAGATCGACAAGAACCGGCCGGAACGCTGTCGACACAGAATCCCCAGTTCTTCTTCGAGCGCCAGGCGGTGCTCCTGGTACAGGCCCAGCAGGTCACCGGCTGATGTCACGTCGACGGCATGCCCGGATTCACAATCCACGAGCCGAATGTCACCATTGACGTCCGGGTGAATTTCCGAGGGACCCAGGATCTGGATGGCGAACACTTCCAGGCCGTTGCTGTACAGCCGATTCATGCATTTTTCGAGATTGCCGAACGTCAGAAAATCGGACAGCAGCACGGCGATGCCCCGGCCCCGATGCCGGCGGAGCACCGCTTCGACGGCCTGCTCGATCGGAAAATCGCCACCGCCTTCGACATGTTCCAGAAAATCGAAGAGTCGTTTCCGGCTCACGCGCCCTGAACAGGGAGGCAGAAATACCGGATCTTTGCCCTTGTGATTACAGGAAAACACGCTGACGCGCTCGAGGTTCAGCAGGCCCATCAAGCCAAATGCGGCGGCCAGTTGGCGGGCGCGCTCGAATTTCCCTTCGAACTGCATCGAAGAGGAGGCATCGACAATCGAAACCACGTGCAATTCTTCTTCGTGTCGATACAACTTGACGTAAGGGCGCTCGAGTCGGGCGAAAATGTTCCAGTCGACATTGCGCACGTCATCGCCAGCGACGTAGTCGCGATAGTCGGCGAATTCTGTACTCGTTCCCCCCTTGGAGGAATGGTGCTCGCCCCGGGTGCGGTTTGTCAGCCGTCGTCGCGGCAACAGTCGCATTTTTTCGAGACGTGCCAGCGTCTCGTTCTCGAGCAGCGTGGTGAATCGAGCCTGAGGATTGAGCAGATTCATAAAGGCTGGTGATCAGACAGGGTGGACGGTTGTAGCGGGTGTGGGGCACCGGGTGAGCATGTTTCAGGCGGTGACCGGCCGTCGCGGGTCGGGCCGGGCCGCAGACGCGAATTCAGTTCCAGTTGCTGCCACCGTCTTCATTCAGGCTCCGCAGGCATTCCTGAATGAGATCGGGGCCGCGCATGTTCTCGGCCTGGCCGTCATAATTCAGCAGAATGCGGTGCTGCAAAACTTCGTTGGCGTAATGGCGGATGTCTTCGTAGGCGACATGCGCCCGGCCGTCGGCCAGTGCCCGCACGCGTGCCGCGCGAATCAGCGCCTGGGCCGCCCGGGGGCTGGCGCCCCAGCGCACATACTGCTTCACCCGCTCGGTGGCGAATTCCGAGGTGGGGTGGGTGGACAGCACCAGTCGCACGGCGAAGTCACGGATCGGGTCGGCGACCACCACCTTTTCCAGGACGCTGCGCAATTCCATGATCCGGGCGCCGTCGATGATTTTGTCGAGTTCGGCGCCCTTCTTCAAAATGGTGCGGCTGACGACTTCGTTCATTTCAGCGCGGGACAGAAACGGTACTTCGACCTTGAACATGAAGCGGTCGAGCTGCGCTTCCGGCAGGGGATACGTGCCCTCCTGTTCGATCGGATTCTGGGTGGCGAGCACGAAGAAGGGCTGTTCCAGGTGGTAAATCGTGCCCCCCGTCGTCACCGAGCCCTCCTGCATTGTTTCCAGCAGCGCCGATTGTGTTTTCGGGGAGGCGCGGTTGATTTCATCGGCCAGCAGCAACTGAGTGAAGATCGGTCCTTTGCGGAATTCGAACCGGTAACGCCCCATTTCGTCACTCGACATGATGTTCGTGCCGACGATGTCGGCGGGCATCAGGTCCGGGGTGAATTGAATCCGCCGGAATTCCAGGTCGAGGACCCGCGACAGCGCTTTGACCAGTTCGGTTTTGCCGAGTCCCGGCACCCCTTCCAGCAGCACGTTACCGCCACAGAAGATGGCCGTCAGGGCGGCTTCGACCACCCGTGACTGGCCGACGATCACGCGTCCGACAGCCTCGCGGACGGTGGCAAATTCCTTTTTGAAATGTTCTGCCTCGGCCTGTAACAAAGTCGGGTCGACGGTCAAGGGAATGGCGCTCATGAGGTGCTCGCTGGGAAATTCGGTCGTAAGATTCGAGTGTTCGGGGGTCTATCGGGTCCTGGTCATTCGTCGCCGGCCAGCAGATCTTCAGGACGAATCCTGCTGCCGCTTGCGTTTCAGATGCAGCAACCTCTCGGTCGTCGTCGTGGGATCGTCTGGCCGGGGTTGTTGCGGGGAGGGGGGCACATTCGGACCCGGTGTCGGTTTTTGCTCGCCGGAGGGCCGGGATTGTGGTTTCGTCAGTTTGCGCAGGGCCTCGGTGGGCAACGGGGTGTCGCCCCGGCGGGCTTCAATCTGGCTTCCCACGGCCTGTTTTCGTTCGAGAAGCGCGCCCATGGTGGCCGTTGAAACGGCTTTTCCGGGGCCCATTCCGAGCCACGATTTGATCATGCCGAAATCGATCTGCACCCGACGAATGGCGACATCCAGGGGAATCAGGCAGGCCAGCAGCACGAGGATCCAGTCGAAGATCGGCTTCGAACTGCGTTTGGGTTGACGATCGGTGTTGAAGATTTCGTCGGCTGTCGAATCGGCCGACAATTCGATGCCGCCGGTTCCCTTTTCAATATCGCGCAGGATCAACGGGTTCGAGCGGAAGCGCAGATATTCGGGTGAATAGGGAATGATGATGCCGCCAAAGGCCCGCTCATCTTTTCGCTCTTCTCCCGCTGCCGCGGCGACGATGTGGTACCGCCCCTTCCCCCATAAGGGGATCGAGGCCTGATACCGGCGCGGGCCGACTTGCTTCAATGGCAAGCGTTCGGAACGATCATGCGGCCCGGAAACACGGGCTTCGATCTCCAGGAAGGAGTCCTGTTCAGAGAAGTCTTCGACCACCACGACCCCTTCGTTTCCGGATGTGTAAGTCCACATCCGCAATTTGCCCGCTTTCTGCACCCGGGAAATCTCGGTGAAAAGCTGGTGGACGAAAGCCGAGTATTTGTCCCAGCCGATCCATTCGCCGCCCCAGTTGGGCGAGAGATCGGACGTGAAAGCGGCGGTCTTCCCTAACCCGTAACGTGTGATCGCGAGGATCGGATCAATATCGCCATCTTCTTCGGTCTGGTCTTCGGGGACCTGCAGCATCGTTTCGGCCGGCCGGCCTTTGGCCGTTGTAATCACATATCCCGTCAGCGGTGGCAGGCCTTCAATTCCCTTGAGGACGCCGGGTTCTCCCACGACGTTGGGAGTGATGGTCTTATTTTGAATCATGCTGCGCTTCAGCGTTTTCGATTCTTTGATGAAAATCGAAGGCAACTGATTGGGATCTGACGGGAAGTAGTAGCGACCACCCGTCGCTTCGGACACGCGTCGCATCAGGCCGATTTCATTGCCGCCGTGGGGGAAGATGGCCACGGTCGACACACTGATTTTGTTGTCGATGTATTCCTGGATCAGCGTGGGGGGCGGAGGCAGCGGGTCGCCATCGGAAATGATGATCATGTGCTTGGTGGCTGCGTCGCTCTTCTTCAGACCGGCCAGGCCTTTCTGCATGGTGCCGGTGAAGGTGGGCATATCGCCCGGTTCCGCGGCCTGAATCTTGACAGCAATCTTGTCGTATTCGGCGGCCGGGGTCAGTTCGACGGTCCATTTTTCAGTGCCGTTCTCGAAGCAGATCACCCCCACTTCATCCTGGGCACCCAGCACCTTGACGGCCTGTTTGGTGATGCGCTTGGCCCAGGTGTTCCCCTCGGCGAATTCGCAGGTGTGCAGAATGATGACGAGTGCGCCTTTGGGGAGCACCTTCTTCTGGCTGATGTCCATCGTGACCGGCAGGGCTTCTTCCACGACCGTCCGGTGGTAGCCCCCTGGTCCGAAGCTGTTCGCGCCACCCACCATGATGAAGCCGCAACCGAAGTTGAACACGGCGTCACGCATGGCGTTCAGTTGAATCTGGTCGAAGGCATCAGCCGGCGCATTCACAAACGCGATGCAGTCGTAAGGCAGCAGCGAGGCCGAATCGCGCGGGAATTCATAGGCATTGCGAACTTCGACGGCGTGCTTGGTCTCTTTGAGCGCCTGGGCGATGGACTTCCAGTCGCGATCATCGCCCGACGGATCGGTCACCAGCAGAACTTTTCCTTCGCCTTCGAGGAACAGCGAATTCACCACGCGATTGTTTTTGTCGATGCTGTCTTTATCGCGGGGGACTTCGATGCGCGCCGTGTATTCATAGTAGCCGGCCGAACGGAGTTGCAGCGGAAACGCGTAGCGGTTTTTGCCCGCCTGAAACTTGACCGGTTCCTCGGCGATCTTTTCGCCGTTCTCTTCGATCACGAGTTTCCCTTCCCCGGCACTCAGCGATGACAGCACAATGCCGGCTTCGTAACTCTCGCCGATTTTGACGAACTGGGGCAGTTCCAGGCGTTCCAGCCAGACTTCTTCATTGATGTTGAATTGAATGGGCAGGACATCGACCGAAATGCCACGGGCTTTCAGGTCACCCAGGATTTTGGACAAGTCCCCTTCGGTCTGCATGCCGTCGCTGATGAGGACGATCCGGCCCTGGTTGTCTTCCGGCAGCATGGCGGCCGAGAGGGCCAGGGCCTGCGAAATGTTGGTGGCTTCTTTATCGATCAAGGAGTAGATCGGCAGGTTATTGTCTTCCAGCGGGATGCGCCGGTCGGCTTTGAACTCGACCGCGGCATTCTTCCCGAAGATGACCAGCCCGACCTGATCGTTTTCGGGCTTTTTCGACGCGGTCTTGGCCAGGAATTCGAGTGCCTTGCCGGTCGAACCTTCGCTGATCGAATCCGAGACGTCGATCGCGTAAATGACCGACAGATCTTCGCTGGTCCGGACGGCACGCGGCTCGGCCAGCAGGGCCACAAACAGCCCGGCCAGAATCAGTCGCAGTTCGAGTGCGATCAGCGAACGCGTGAAACCCAGGCCGGCATAACCCGCCAGATGCATCCACCAGATCCAGACGGTGAAGACCATCAGCCCGAAGGCGGCAGGCCGGGCGAAGAGTAAAACGTGACTCGATTCGAGATAAATGCACACTCCCAGAAACAGTGTCAAAAAGACACCCAGGGGGAGCGCGTCGGTCCACGTCAGCCGCTGTTTCGGCGGCGGGAACAGAGATTTCAGAATTCGTTGAGCGAGATTCACCGGCTAATTTCCCTGGGATCGACTAAAACTCAACCGCCACCACTCGGCGGTTGCCGGTGTCTGCGACAAATACAACCGACTTGCCATCATGCGCGATACCCCACGGGGTAAAAAACTGGTCCGCATGGCTTCCGGTCGATCCATGTCGACCGAGTAATCGTCCGTGAATGTCGAATTTCGAGATCCGCCCTCCCGAATATTCCGCGACGAACAACTCCTTCTGGGAGTTGGCCACAATATCATACGGATAACTGAGCGCACTGGCAGCATCCCCTTCCGCCAGAACTTCCAGGAATTCGCCGGTTTCGGCAAAAACTTGAATGCGACTGTTGAAGGCATCGACGACATAGAGTTTGTGGTCGAGCCAGACCATGCCGCTGGGACGCTGAAACTGCCCTGGTCCGGTGCCGACGCTGCCGATCTGCAGCAGAAAGTTGCCGTCTTTGTCGAATTTCTGAATCCGGTCGTTTTCACCATATTCGCCGACGTAGTAGTTGCCTTCCGGATCTTCGACGATGGCCACAGGGTAGATGAACTCGCCCGGTCCGTGCCCCAGGCTGCCGTGCATCGACAGCACGGTCCCCTGGTCGTCGAAGAAGATCACGCGATGATAATGCGTGTCGGCGACCCCGAGTCGGCCGCTCTGAAACTGAAAGATCTTCTCGGGTTTGCCAACGGAATAGTCGGGCATCCACCACTGACGCAGGAGCTTGCCGTTCAGATCGTAGACCAGGACCCGACCGGCGTTGTCGATGACAAACAACTCTTCGTGCAATCCGACATGAATGGCCCGGGGTGCGGGAATTTTCGCACCTTCCGCCGGGAGCATCCAGTTCTGAGTATGGCGCACGGAAAGTTTGGGCTCGGCGGAGGCCTGTGAGCAGCCACTCACAAAACATGCGAGCAGCACAAGGGCGAGCACATGCAAGATGACCCGTTGCCCTGCCTGCAGCAGGCTGGAGGTCGGACGGTGATACACGCGGCGACACTCTCCTGAGCGTTCGTCGCGGATTTCCAATTCGCCGATCGAACCCGCAAAGGTCGAGGTCTGCACGACCAGCGGGCTGTTCGGGGCCGGTTCGGCGTCGAGTTCTTCGGGGCGATAGCAGCGCCGGGTACTGGGGCCGCCAGTCATCCAGCGCGCCTGTTCGTCGGCTTCAACCCAATTGGCCGGCCCCAGGGCCCACGCCAGGTCGGCCGTGGGGGGATTATAGTAAAGTTCTGGCACACTTCCGGAATACACGGCACGTCCTTCGGCCAGGCAAATCACCTGTTCCGCCTCTCGCAGTACCACCTCAGGTGAATGTGTCGAAAAAACCAGAGACGTGCTCGACGGTTCCCCCACCAGGGTTCGCAGGCGATCCCAATATCTTCGCGAAGCCGCCGGATCCACGTGGACCAGCGGTTCATCCAGTACCAGAATCTGGGCTCCACTGGCGATGGCGCGCGCCACCGCCAGGCGCGTACATTCTCCCTGGGAAAGTTGATCGGGATAGGCCCCGAATTTGTCTGCAAAATCAAAGGCCGCCAATAATTCTGCGACCCGGCGGTCGGCCAGGTGGTTTTCGGGAATTACCGTCTGCAGGTGTTGCGCGACAGTCAGATGGGGCCACAAGCCGTTGCCTGGAGGGCTCCAGAAGACCGGCAGGCGTTGGGGGTCGCTGCTCGGACTGGGACTCAGAGTGCCCGCATCGGGTTGCTCAAAACCCGCCAGCAGATTCAGCAACGATGTTTTACCGGCCCCAGAATGGCCGAGGACCGCCGTCCGTCCGGGTTTGATCTCTAATGAAACGGCTGCCAGTCGCGGACGCAGATTGCCGCGCAGAGTCACCTGATCCAGTTTCCAGAGCGGTGCCGTCATCGCCAGAGCCAAACCGAGAGGAATCGTCGAGACCAGCCTGCGACCGCGAAGATCCCGAGCGGGATGAGGACGGTCAGCAGAACCAGCGCAGAGAGAGTTGCGTTCTTGCCGAAGTGCATTTGATTGTAGAGCATCACGGGGGCCGAGACTATCGTGACCGGCGCCAACAACGAGGCTGTGGTCAGGTCAAAAAAGGCCCAGTACGCCAGGACGACGACACCCCAGAATTCCCTCCGCCAGCGCAGTTTCCAGAGGAGTTCACCCGCGGCCCCCCGCACCCTGGGCGCGGGGGCAACCGACAGCAGGCGCGCCAGGTGGCTGCCTTGTGTGGGAGTCGAGTTTTGCAGCAGGGCACGTAACAGGAAGCCACGCGGCAGCAACCACAGCACGAGGCCCAGCAGCAGTGAGACGGGTGTTTTATAAATCAGCCGCAGTCCAGGCTCCTGCAACAGGCGAATCAATGCCAGTCCGGTCACCAAAGGTCCGATCAGCCCCGGGCCAGAGCACAGACACAGGCTGATCGTGCCCCAGCGCGTGCTTTGGGCGCGGCGCCATAAGATCGCCACGGCGAAGGTCGTCAACCCGGCCGCCGTCAGGGAGTAAACCAGCCCCGCTCCGATTTCCGAGAGTAGCGTGCGGAATTGCGAGGGGCTTTGCACGACTCGCCACAAACCATTCCAGGTGTCGCGCCCGACGTGTAATGCCGGCAGGCCGATCAGGAAGAGCAGTCCGAGACCAATGGCCAGCCAGGAAACGAGGCTGGTGTACCAGTGCCGGGGCGCTGGCTCGCAGGCGTTGGTTGTTGCCGAGGCTCGCTGCCGAAAGGCCCAGATCATTAATGGCAAAAGCACCGTGGCCTGACAGAGCACAGGCAGAAGTGTTTTCCGTAATGACTCAGTGAGCGCCAGGCCACCCACTTGAGCATCGAACAGCCAGACGGTCCAGGCGGGGCGGCCCAGCAATGAAGCCAGTTCAAATTCCTGAAACGTCACTAGTGTCATGAGTGCCCAGGCGGGCCACCGTGCTCCCTGCCGTTCCAGCCAGAATTGCAGAGACGCGCGCCACCGGTTGTATCGCGGGTTCCCGGTCTGTTCCCGTGTGCTGGTGTCGCGAGGGCTCAATTCGGCAGGACCTGCCTGATCGCCCGCCGTGCGAACGGGAGTGTGCATGATTCGGGCCGTCGGGGACGTCGCTTGTTGCCAGCAATACCAGGCAGCGCGAGAAACTCTGGGCGGAGGGGCGAAGTAGAGTGCCAGCGTTCCCACGGGGATCGCCCGAAACAGCAACAGCAGGTCGAGGAGCACCTCATCGACCAGGGCATCGCGCCCCAGGATGGCGAGTGGTTGCCGGGTGCCCGTTCCCGCCGCCGACGGCCAGAGCCCCATGCCGGTCAGCCGGGCTGCAAAGCCCGACCAGGCGTAGCCCGTCCACAACTCGGGGCACAAGAACGGCAGGAAGACGAGCCACCAGGCCCAGGCACGACGGCGGTCGGAGAGACTTCGCAGCCAATTGGTCTGAACTCGGCACAGGGGCCAGGCGACGAGACCCACGACCAGGCTGCGTGCGAGACTGTAAACGCAGGCCTCTGTCATCGTCATCGGGGAGGCTCCTGCGAATGACCGGTCAGCCCGCGAGCGACAGGCACGACTTGCATGGGGATGCCACCCATCAGCCCGCGCCCTGGGCGATGTGATTATTCGCCGGGACGTGAGTCGTCTGCCACGATCTGGTGGATCGACCGCCCTTACTTGTTGTCAGGGGACTCATTTTTCACAGGTGCTGCCGACTTGCTGTCCTTCTTCCCTGTCTTTTCGAAGTTGTCGAAATAGCTCTTGATGCCATCGTGGTAGCCGGGGGGGACCTGTTCCTGCAGAATGGCTTCGCTGTACCCCTGTTTTACGGCCTGTATGGCCGATTTGTACTGCTTGCTGGCGTCACCCTTGTCACTCAATCCCTTGGTCTTGACCGACAAGAGCACTTTGCCCGCCGTGACGGGCGATTTGGATTGTTCCGGCTTGAAATCGGTGGCAATGGAATCGTCTTCCGGGACCTTGCCCCCTTCCCCCATGCCTTCGCCGCCCGTGCCCTCGCCATCCCCTTCGCCGTCTTGAGAACCCGACATGCCCAGGTCGGCCAGAAGCTGTTCATAGAACTCGGCGTATTCTTCCATCGTTGTTGCGCCTTCGGCTTCGCCATCGAGCTTTTCGGCGTCGTTCAACTGCTTCGCCATCTGGGCCACTTTCAAAGCTTCTTCCAGGGCCTTGAGGTCCTTCGCCGACTGGGCGATTTCCTTCAATTCCATTTTCGTCAGGTCGAGCGATTTCTCGGCGGCTTCCAGGGCTTCCTGGTCCATGCCTTCCATGCGGGACATTTCCATCTGTTTCATGGCCCGTTGCAGCGCGGCTGTCAGCGGTTTCGAGTTGACTTTTTCGCTCGCGAAATCAGAGAGCTCTTTCATGCGTTTCTTGATCTGCTTCTCGAGATCGGCCTTTTTGGCCGGATCGTCGGTTTTTGCCAGCTGCTCAAGATCTTTTTTGATCTCTTCCAGTTCCTGTTGGAGGGCCTTGGTGGACCCTTCCTGAAGTTCCTTGGTCCATTTCTCGAGCTTGTCTTTATTCTGGGAACCGAACTGCTGACCCTGCTGTGCCTGTGTCAGCAGTTGTTTCAGCTTTTCGCTGCTCAGTTTTTTCCACTTGTCACCCAGAAACTTCTGCTGGCCGACGAGTTCCTTGAGGTTATCGGCCTTCTCTTCGGGCTTCATCTTGTTGAGAGCCGTCTTGAGATTTTCGATGGCTTTCTTGGTGTCTTCCGACAGTGGACCTTCGGTTTCTTCTTTCTGCAGCATGGCCAGTTTGGCATCGGTCGCCTTGGCCGACTCGACCAGTTCTTTCTTCCGCTCGTTGACCTGCTTCGCGGCCTGGACTTTGCCGAACGGATCGAACTGGGGGAGCCAGAGCACCGCGGCCAGAACCAGGGCGCTCACAAACCCGGCACGGACCAGTCGCCGAGACCATTGAAAGGGAATGATCGCAACCGGCTGCACCTTCTCGGCGCATTTTTCGGCCGCGTCGGCGACCAGAGGCTGGTAGGCACCGGCCGTCTTTTCAATCAGCGCGACGGTTAGGAACAGATCTTTTGTTCCCTGGCGTGAATCGACGGCTCGTGCCGCGTCCACGGGGGTCGGGCGTTTATGCCACAAGACACTGACCAGCAGTGCCACCAGGGGAATCGCGACCAGAGTGGTCGGTTCAACCCACTCGGACCAGAGGCCTGCCAGACGGCTGGCTAACAGAAACGCGGCGTAGAGTCCGCAGCAGGCCAGAAACGTCACATACAGGCGACTGCCAATCGAGGCCATCCGCAATCGGAACGCCACGCGGCGCAGTAACTGTGATGAGCGAGGTAATTCAAACATCGAGCCACTCTCCCAGACGCGGGATTTCTAGACGAAACGTCTTATGCAGTGTACTACCGCAGATCTGACAAATCAATAACGGCCGAGAATGGCTCGTTATTATCAGTGATCGCACAAGCCTCGCAATTTGTTTAGCAACGGGTACTGAAACGGGCACCGCCATGCCCTGCGGACCGGATGCGCGGGAGCTCCGGAACATCTTCTTTAATCGTTCGTAGTACGACAGGATTCGGCAGGGGCGAATCAGCGGCTGCCGGGTCTGTCCATTAGCTGTAAACTACTAAACGGTAGTGTTTTGTGGCATTTCGGACAGGTTTGCGCTGGCCGAGGATTTCGGACGGGAATTTCAGCTGGGCACGAATTCGAGCAGGTCTCAGTGCAGGGCGTCCCACCAGTCATTGATGCGGTTCTTCAGTGTTTTCACCCGATCCGGTTGCTCGGGGGCCTGATTCCGCTCTTCGAACGGGTCGGTGGAGACGTTGAACAATTCCACCCGCTGGGGGTCTGCTTCGAAAGAAATCAGTTTCCAGTCTCCGGCACGGACCCAGCGATGGGTCAGATTCAGCGCCGGCTTATCGATATCGACGGCGGTGTGGACGAAGATCTCTCCGAACACGGCATCACGATCCAGTCGGCCTTTACCGGCGGCGACGTCGAGCAACGACAAACCGGGCATCTCTGGCGGTTTGTCGATTCCGCTGGCAGCCAGCATTGTGGGGACGAGATCGATCGTAGACACGAGGTCGGTATGACGGCCCGGTTGGGTATGGCCCGGCCAGCGGAGCATCACCGGGGTTCGCAAACCACCGTCGTAGGGCGAGAGTTTGCTTTTCGGCGCGAAATTGCCTCGGGTGGTGCGAACTTCGCCTGTCTCCTGGATCCAGCCATTGTCGACGACAAAGACGACGAAAGTGTTTTCGCGGAGCTGGTGCTCATCGAGCCATTTCAGCAGTTCCCCACAGGTTTCGTCGAACCATTCACACATCGCAAAGTACTTCGCGAGTTTCAGGTTCCGATCCGGAGTCGCGTATTTTTCGAGCAGTCTGGCCGGGGGATCGTGCGGTTCGTGAGGCAGCATGGGGGCATACCACACGAAAAAGGGCTGATCCGGACGTTCGGTGATGAAGTCGTAGACGGGCTGCATGGTCTTGCGACCGATCACCAGTCCGTCGTCGCCATGACGTCCCTTCATGGTCATGCCATCGGTGAAACCGGCATTGGAAAAATGCCCTTCCCAGAACTTGCCGGTCTGCAGGCTGCGATAACCTCGGTGTTTGCCGAGCAGTCTGGGGAGCGCGGGGGCCTGCTGGATAAAAGGATGCATCTGTGTGCGATCCACGCCATCGGGCGGGTCGTTGCAGCAGATTTTGTGCTGATGCGCGAACATGCCGGTCATCAAGGTCGCCAGGCTGGCGCGGCAGAGACTCGTCGGGACATATCCATTCGGAAAGACGGCGCTCTCGGAAGCGAGGCGATCGAGGTGTGGTGTCTGGATCACCTTGTGGCCCATGAATCCGAAATCGGTCCATCCCTGGTCGTCCGCCACGATCATCACGATGTTGGGGGGGCGTTCCGGTTCGGCTCGCAAGGTCTGGGGCGTGGCCAGGACGGCCAGGCAACCAATCGCCCAGGCCAGCTTCGGGCTGGCGCAGCGTGGGGTGAATCGATGTGACCTTTTGGCGAATCCGCGCGGGCAACGCGTGGTGGAATTTCGACACCCCTCGGACATAGGCCACCTTTCGATCGTGACGACCCAATTTCGGAAGCAGGACGACTTTGTTAGCATCATATCGCGGGGCAGACGTCGCGACATTCTCGACTTTACCTTTTTCCGAAGAGACTCATGGTGTCACTGCGTGGTTTTCTGGAACGACTTGTGGTGGGTGAGGACCTCTCGGCTGAGGATGCGCACGGCGTATTTGCGGCGATCATGCAAGGGGAAGTGCATGACATTGAGATGGCCGCGCTGCTGACGGCCTTGCGCGTGAAGGGGGAATCAGTCAGTGAAATTGTCGGCGCGGCCCGTGCCATGCAGGAGCGCGCGACGCCCATTCCCACTCGTCGGCGTCAACTGCTGGATACCTGTGGTACTGGTGGGGATCGGCTGCGAACATTCAATATCAGCACGGCGACGGCTTTCGTGCTGGCGGCCTGCGGCGTGCCGGTGGCGAAACACGGGAATCGGAGTGTTTCGAGCAGCAGTGGTTCGGCCGATGTTCTGGAGCAACTGGGGGTCCACATCACCCTGACGCCAGAACAGGTGGCGCGGTGCATCGATGAACTGGGGATCGGCTTTTGTTTTGCTCCACTCTTTCACGGCG
>JAFEBR010000748.1 GCA_018242565.1 Planctomycetota bacterium
AATTATTCTACTTGACAAAGGAATGGACCGTGCTTCTAATTCAACAATCGCTTCCGAAAGGTTGCGCCTCTAGCGACGACCGCTGTAGTCAAGCCCTCCGGGTTCTGCAGCACGGTTGCCTAGTTGTAGGGACGTCCCACTTGATGGGATTGATCAATTGCCGAGACCCCCTGGACTTTCAGGGTGCCTCGGCACGTTTCATTTAGTCCCTACAGGTGTGAACCATGCTGACTCCCCGCGACATCGGCGTGCTCGTTGCGCTCGACACCTACTACTTGCTCAACCGGCCCCAGATCCAGTCGCTGCTCTTTGTCGATGACAAAAACGGCCGAATCACGCGTCGCCGACTCCAGGCCCTCGTTGACGCACATCTTATCTGCCGGCAATCACTGCTGTACTGCCAAAACGGATCGGGGGCACCCGCCTCGGTCTATCACCTCTCCCGGAAGGGGGCCGAGTTTCTGGCTGAACACTTTGAAAATCCAGAATTCAACCTCTCCCCCACGAGTCCTCCACCGCACCATTTGATCCTGCACTGGCTGGCGATCAGCGACACCCACATCCTGCTGAATCAGGCTCTCGCCTTGCGGGGCGATATCCGCAAGGAATCATGGATCAATGAATATGACGTCGTGAATAAGGATGAGGCGGTTCCGGAAAAACGCTTCCAACTCTACACGTTGATCCGCGAGACCCCACGATTGATCTGCGCGCCGGACGCGGGATTCGAACTTTCGATGGAAGGATATCGGAAAGCCTTCTATCTGGAACAAGACCGGGCGACGTCGGGCGTCCAGCAGATCGCAAATTCCAAAACGCCAGGCTACGCCGCGATGGCCGAGCACTGTCTCCACCGCCGGCATTTTCCGCAAACCAACCTCGACGGGTTCACCGTGCTGATGGTTACTCCGTCTCCCAAGCGCCGGGACAACCTGCGCAAAGCCATCGCAGCCAAGCCGTGCGCAAACTTATGGCTATTCAGCTCAACGACCGAGTTGACTCCTGAGTCATTCCTCAATGGTCCGGTGTGGTATCCGTGTGACGGGATGCCCCGATCATTGATCCGGCGGAAGGAGGCGTCATAGGTGTTCAATAATCTGTACCAGAATGTGTACCGGAATTGGTCCGGGGGGGGACACCCTCCATCCCCCGTCGGGCGGAGCGTAACTGCTTATGCCTGGCCAGCTTGGGGGTGCAAGGGCCGCTCATCACTGCGTTCTTCGGACCCTTGCCCCTCAGCCGTTCCGGGGCCATTCGCTCGCATTCGCTCACGAGGCCCGGACGCTCCCTGCCGGTCGCTACGTCTGAGGGGCAAGGGCCTCCCGGCCCCTGCACCCCGTCTCGCTTCGCTCGACCGACGCTCGCGCGTCTTCAAGCTGGCCGCAACCATCGCGTCCGCCAATCAGGGTGGCGTCGACGTTGATGTTTTTGGCGCGTCTCCATCGAGGCGCTTCCTTATATTTCTTCCCCACTACACTATGGAGGACTTGATTCAGAATCTCGTAAAGGACCACGGTGCAACCGATTCGATGATCACGGTTGATCTGCTGGAAGAGGGCTATATCGACAACAAGTCGCCCGCCCACACGATCGTCCGGGAGCGATTTCGGATTCGTGTTTTTCGCGGCGTGAAAAAAACCAAGGACTCTCTACCTGCGCAGAATTGGATTGCACTCGAACTCCTTGTCGGCCTGAAATGGGTGACAATGGTTGCACTTGAAGAGCGGAACCTCCAGTACGTTTTTTCTGGACTCAACAAGCTCTTCGATGTGCTGGAGTCAGAGAATACAGGGTCGCCGGAGGCGCTGCCTCAGGTTGCCCGCCGACTTCCGGACGAGTCACTTTTCGCCAGTCGTTGGTACGTCACTGACAGCACTGGGAAATTTCGAAATGCCGAAGCACCAGGCGAGTCCGTCGATTTTGAGTAAGCAAAACGGGCCGCTGCCCCTGACGGCGGCCTGATAAAGGAGATAGAGGTGTTTTTGAAGCGTCCACCCGTGTTTGCCAATCCTGCGATTGTCAGGGCTTTCCAGTTCTGGCCGACCGAGTGGTTTTTACCCCTTTCCCATTTTTTTATGACGGATCAGACAGAAAAAATGAAAGGACATCGTAGCCTGTGGGAATTGGCGTACGCACCCGCCAGTCCTCGCAGAGAACCCCAGAGCGAACCGCTCCCCGGGGTCCTGTTCGACATCACCGTCGTAACGCTGTTCGTCGTGCTGGGGATCGCAAATTTGATGTAATCCCCAGCTTTTTATCCACTTCCCCTTTTTGTATGGATGCAAAAAAGAAGTCGAGCCAGACGGAGGCTCAGGTCGCTCCTGCGACAGACAACGCCCCGGTGAAACTGATCTTCATCGACGACGTGTCCGCCAGCGTATTTGCCCGTGAGTATCCGGTCCGTGGAAAACCGCAGACGTTCTACAGCGTCAGCTTTTCACGATCCTACCGCGATGCTCAAGGTGCTCGCAAATACGTGAAAACCTTCAATCCCGAGGACCTCGGCAAAATCGTGTCGTGCGCCCAACAGGCCAGCGACTTCATTCGCCAGTCCCTGGAGACGAAGGACGAGAAATGACGAGAACACAGCTGCCCTGACAGTTGCGAGACTCTCAGTGGATCCGCGTGGCGTCCTTTGGACCAGCTCGGATCTCGGGAGGGAGTTTCCTCATGTGCGGCAGGCATCCCCTCTCGGATGCCCTGCCGCCCTCGTGCAGGCTCGGCCAGTTTGCACGCCCCGCTGTTCGCAACGCAAGGTCGAGCGTGCGCTTCCACCTTGCCTTGCCGCGGTCCGTGCCTGGTGCCGTCGCCTGCACCCGCAGGCAACTGTATTTCCTTTTCCCCGTTCACATTCATGGTTCCTTCACCACACACCATCGCCGTGCTCCCCCGAGCACCTCACAACGGCAGCCCAGTCCCGTGGCTCACCAGCCTTTATCACAAGGCCTATCCCGGTCCGTACGGTGATCGCCGCTACCCTGGCAACTGCTCGGGAGAATTGATCAAAGATCTGTTCCTGTATTTCCGCCCCACTCGGGTACTGGACCCGATGACCGGCTCCGGAACGTGTGCTGACGTTTGCCGCGAACTCGGAATCGAATGCGTGAGCTTCGATATTCGCAACGGTCAGGATGCCTGCGATCCCCAGACCTACGAACAGCTCGGGCTGTTCGACTTCGTGTGGCTCCATCCGCCGTATTTTCGCCAGAAGCGGTACACCGACGATCCGCGAGATTTGTCGAGTTGTCCCACGCTGGACGGATTCCTGAATCGCTTGCACTTGCTGATTCTCAATTGCCGTGACGCACTTCGCGATGACGGACGAATGGCCATCCTCATGGGAGACTATTCCGATTTCGAATTCGGATTCTGTCCCCTGACCTATCACACGAAGCGGCTTTGTTTCGGCTGCGGTTTCCGTCAGCAGTGCACCGACATCATTCGTTTCAGTCATGGCGCCAGCAGTTCGTCGAAGACGTACCGGTCGAGCTTCATTCCCGGACTCCACGACGTCTGCGCTGTGTTCGACAAATCCTCATCCCCTACCCCCCAGTGAGATGCACGCATGCCTGTATGTCATTATCCCCGCACAACGAACCCACGCCGCCGCGTTTCTTGCCGTCGATTCTGTGTTGCAACCGTTCGACGAGGCGCTGCCCGTGCTCCCGTATCGAGTGTACCTCGATTTTCAAGAGGTCTGCATGATGGCGAAACACTACCAGACGACTCCGGCCGATTTGTATGGCCTTACTCGTCACATGACCGACTGGACGAAGTGTCCCGGAGGAGTCGATCGGAAGGGACTCTATTATCTCACCACCAGAAATCCCGACGGCCGCTGGGACTTTTACGAAATCGGCGGCCGCTGGAATCGGTACATGCCCGGTTCACGGAACAATGTGATCCGCGCGCAGACGCTGGCCAACTCGCCTCACCTGGCCGATTCTCTCCCGATGTGTCTGCTCACTCCCGCTGGCGAATGGTTGGAAAGCGAGCACATCTTCTTAAGTTGGGACTGGAAAGAATTTCACCACGAGAAGCTGGCGCCAGAAACCTGGTACGCCAACGTCCGCGAACAGCTTCTCCAATACCCCGATCATCAAGTCGTCTGTGTCGACATCCATTTCTGACACGGCCTCGTTCCGCGACTTCAAATTTCCTTCCCCCATTGCACATGCACGATTCTTCCCCCGCACGGAATCACACGCCAGGTCCCTGGTTCGTTGATCCGTACGGAGCTTCCGACACCGGTCACTATCTCATCAAGCCGATTCCCGGACCGGTCGTTTGCGAACTCGATCCCCTCCCCGAGGCTGCGGCGAACGCACCTTTGATCGCCGCAGCCCCCGAACTCTTCCAGATCCTGCTGCAGTTTGAATCGGCCTGCGAATCCCGGATCGCCGACCTGCGCGAAGCGTCAGCGGCGACCGGCGTTCATCGAGAGAGCATCGAACGTCAGCTCCGTCGCTGGCAGGACTGGCGGTTGGAATGCCAACGAGTGATCAAGCGTATTTTGCCATGAACCCATTACACCATCCCCTGTCGGCCCCCAGGGTCGACAGAAACCGTACTGTGAATCGGAAGTCGCCAGGACAATGCGAGAGTCCGCGTGACCCGATTCCCAGGGGGCTGCCTCCGGCAGCGACCCCTCCCTGTGTCGTCGGTGGAATCATTCTGCAGATGAACAGCCGACGAACGGGAGGCATCTTCGTTCGATTCGCGGGAGTTCACTCTCCAACCCCCGCGGAGTTTTTTTGTTTCGGTGCCGGCCGCGTCGTTGCGGTCGCACCGATTCTTGTCCGTTCACCCCTGGGAAAAAAGGAGAGTCATCATTCGTGAAAAAGACCTAATCGCAGAACAAGAAGAAGTCATCATGGCCCAGAACATTCTCATCGAGTGGTTGCTGGAACAATTACATTCACATCGGAGTCACACTCATGTTGGCGACAATCAAGACTTGCGGAACGGGAACTTGCGTCTGGTGCATGAGCCGCGGCGAGGGCGTACAGGCGCAGTTTAGCGACGGCCTGCAGGGATTCTTTTGCATGAAAGATTTCCGCGTGGCGCTCAAGGCCCGGTCGGATCAGAAGGAGGAGCAGCATGCTGCTGAATCCACGGCAACTGGCCGATCATCTTAACGTCTCGCTCAGCACGGTTTACGCGCTCGTCGAAAGTGGCAAGCTTGCCTGCCACCGGATCGGCGTGGGCCGTGGTGCAGTCCGCGTCAGTGAAGCACAACTCCAGGATTACCTTGAAACGGCAAAACGGGAACCCGTTGCGGTGGTGCGTCGCACGCTCCGCAAGGGGCCCCGCCGGAAACAAGCCCAGGAGTGGTTCTAAACGGCGTCCCAGACCATTTCGTTGTCAGCTTCGCTGAATTGTAAATAGTGGTCGATGCACACCTGGACCGTGTTACCCATCAGTCGCGCAAGCGTCTTGATGCTGGTGGGTTTCCCGGTCCAGTATCCTTCCAGGACCCGCTTCGCGTATGTATGCCGGCACGAATACATGCACGCGTCATCGTCGAGCACGACGCCGTTCTTTTGAATCCGGGCTTTGGCTCGCCGAAAATTGTTCGAGAGCATGGCCGCCGTCCACGGATTCCCCTTTTCGTTTCGAAACAAAGGCCCGGTCGGATTCTCGGCCAATCTGCGGCGCACGATCGCCAGGACCGCCGGATCGACGATTCGTACGACACGTTCTCGCTTATTTTTCGTTTCGGTCGGTTTGAATTTCCATTCCATCCGATCGCCGTGATCTTTGACGTGGCGGCGTTCCAACTTCGCGAATTCAATTCCGAACCGCGCACCGGTCCGAATACAGACCTGCAGGGCTTCTTCAAAAGCGGGACTCGCTGCCGCCCGCAGAGCCTGCTCTTGTTCCGGCGTGAGGTAGGTGACACGGCTGACCCCCCGCGGAATCTTGTACCCTTTGAGGGGGCTCTTCGCGATCAGGCTTCGCTCGACGGCAAAGTTGAAGGCCCGCTTGAGCGTTTGCAAGCGCGTTCGCTTCCCGCCGGGCCCCCAGGTCGGATGGTACGACAGCCATTCATCGACATGAGCGAACGTCAATTCGGACGCCGCGAGGGAACCGAATCCCGGATGAAGGCGTGTCGGCTCTCCCAAGGCACGACGCTTTTGCAGATCCCCATCGCAGAAATATTTTCCGGAGTACCCGTAACAAAAATCGTACAGTGTTCGTCCCCGATCGCGGAACGTCTTGGCGGTCCCCCGCGGATTGCGGCCGACCGGTTCACTGGGCTTCAAGTGTTCCAGATAGCGCTGACAAACGGTCCCTACCTGCGCGTCGGGCTGGCCGTTCTCAACCCATCCGCGGGACAGCAAGAGTCGGGCGTATGCCTCTTTCACGATCTCGGGAGCCACTTGTTGGCTCCGCAATTTGTTCCCCTCGTCGTCGCACAAATGCACGAATTTTCCGTCGACGACGGCAAACCAACCCCGGCCGGAACGGAAAAAAAATCCTTTGTTCCGACTTTGCTTGCGACGCCCGCGCCTTTTTGCCATAATCAGCTCTCCGCGTCAAAGACCCGAATTTATTGCCAAGGAAATTGCCAAGCTCGGCATAAATTCATTCTAGACTCGGAAAAACGCGGGTCAACTGCGTTTTGCACCGCTAGCTCAATGGATAGAGCACAAGCCTACGAAGCTTGGGGTTGCAGGTTCGACTCCTGCGCGGTGCGCTTGAGCACCGCGGCGATGTTTCGCGCGCGGTTTTTTTGTTCCTGGGGTCGTGCTCGCTGCCGACCCTCGGCAGGCGGGACGAGTGACACCGGCTAAAGGATTTGCCGATGGACGGCTTGCGGGCTGCAATGATCGGAGTCTGGGCGGTCTGCTTCGCCTCGACTTTCTTGGGATTTCGGGCCTCTGCCAACGAACCGTCCGCTGCAACGGAACAACCTCTGCTGGTAATCGACGCGGGGGGCCACACCGGTTGGATCAACCGGGTGCTGTACTGGCCGTACAAAAACGAACTGATCACAGTCTCGCACGACAAGTCGATCCGTTTTTGGGATCTCGAAACGGGCCATCCCGTCCGCACACTCAGGCCCCCCATCGACCGGGGCAATGCGGGCCGGGTTCACGCGGCTTCGCTGTCTCCTGACAATAAATATCTCGCCGTGGGCGGGGAATCGGCCCTGCGGAAAGCGGGGGACCACGCCGTCTACCTCATCGATCCCATCGAGGGGCGCGTCGTCAAAACGTTCGCGGGACACCCTTCACCCATCCGCTGCGTGGCCTTCTCGCCCGATGGCCAATGGCTGGCCACGTCATGTTACGATCCGCAGATCCGCCTGTTTCGCGTCGAGGACGGCGCCCTGCGCACGCTGGCCGGCCATACCGACAGCATTGTCGAATTGAACTGGAGTCCGGACGGGCGGTCGCTGGTCAGCGGTTCCTGGGACAAGTCGTCCCGCATCTGGGATGTCGCTTCAGCTCAAACGCGTCACGTCCTGCCGCATCGCCGCAGTGTGCTAGCCGTCGCCTGGAGTAACGATGCCCACATGATTGCCACGGGGAGCTCAGACAATATCGTGCGGCTCTGGTCGGCCGATGGGCAATTGGCACAGACGTGGTCGGCCGCGCCGGAACATATCGACTACGTGGCCTTCTCGCCCGACTCGAAGAAACTGCTGTATGGCTGGGGAGGCCGGCACAGTTCGGCACATGGCTCGGCCGTGAAAGATCTGACGACGGGTCGGGAGATCAGTCGCTTTCTCACGCAGCATCGCAACGCGCTGGACGGCACGTTTCTGCCCAATGGCAAGACTGTGGTGACAGCCGGCTTCGGAGGCGATGTTGTCGTCTGGGACAGTACGACCGGCCACGTCGAGAAACGGCTGGTCGCCAGCGGCGGCGATGTCGTGGGAGTGGGCTGGTCGCGCGACGACCGGGCCGTCGGTTGGGCGCATGCCTGCCTGGGGAACACTTCCATCAAGGGGACCTGTCCGCTGACGCATTCTTTCTGCCTGCACAGCCTGTCGTTCGGACCGACCCCCGACGCGGCGTTTCAGCAGTCGGTCAGTCAGTCGGGCGGCTACGAGATTCAGCGCACCAAAGAGCGGGTGGCCACGGTCTGGTTCCAGGGGAATTATCAGTCGCAGTTCACACTGCCCCAGCAGGACGCCAAGGTGCGGTGCCGAACCCTGCTCACTGGAGGACGGGCCGTCGTGGGCTGCGATTACGGCATGTACGTCTTCAACACCCAGAGTGGCCAGGGGATTTATTCGCTGCCCGGACACTTTGACGCCGTGCTGGCGCTGGCGCCTTCGGTGAGTCAACGCTACCTTCTCAGCGGTTCGCTCGATCACACGCTCGAAATTTGGAACACCGAAACGTACGAGCATCTGTGCAGCCTGTATTTCGCCGGCAATGAGTGGATTGCCTGGACCCCCACCGGGTACTACGCGGCATCGGTGGGAGGGGAAGCGCTGATGGGCTGGCATGTGAACCAGGGGCCCGATCAGCTGGGCCAGTATTTCCCGGCGTCGCGCTTTCATGCCACCCATTATCGGCCTGATGTCATTCGCGCCCTGCTCGACCAGCGGTCGGTTCGCCAGGCCGTGGCATCGGCGAACTCGCAGCGCGAAGCGGTCTCGCGCCCCGCGGTCGTGACACTGACGCCACCTCCGGATGTGCAGATTGTCCGGCCGGCCCCGGCGGATGCCGAAGCCGCGGTGGCCTCGCCGATCACCCTCGAAGCCACGGCGAAATCGCGGAATGACGATCCACTCACCTCGCTGCGGGTGCTGGTCAACGGCCGCCCGTGGGAGTCGCGCCCCCTCGAGAGTTCCGCCGGGACGAAAACCCTGGAAACGCAGCAGACCTTCACACTCGATTTGCCCGCAGGCAAGCACCAGATTGTCGTCCGGGGGGACACGGCGACCACGTATGACCTCAGCCTGCCGGTGGACGTGACGGTAAGCGGCGATCGTCCCGCCGACCACCCGGCGTTGAACATCCTGGCGATTGGCTCGGACCCGGCGGTGGGACTGACAGGAACTGCCACCCATTTCGGGCCGGACGCGCTCCGCGTGGCCGAGGCCCTGCAGAGCCACGCCGACAAGCAGTATGCCAAGGTCTCGGTACGAACCCTGACGGGGGAAGGAGCCTCGCTCGCCGGGATCCTCGAGGGGCTCGACTGGCTGGCCCAGCACACCCTGCCCGGTGATACGGCGGTGCTGTATTGGGGTTCGATGGCCACCCAGACAGAACGAGGCACCGCCGCGCTGCTCTCGGCGGACGCCCGCGGTGCAGAGGGCGCCCTGACGGGCAACGTACTGCAGACCCGCCTGGCGCGCATCCGTGGAACTCTGCTGTTGTGGTCGGACTGGCGGGCGGGAACGCCCGCGCCAGCACGCACCCAGCGCGATTTCTGTCTGGGAGAATCCGAAAGTCCGGGAAGTTCGTCGGCCGGGGCGGCCATCGATGACCTGCTGCGCGACCTGGTCGCCACTGATCAGGGAGTGGCCGTCATCTCGGCGAATTCCGGGACCGCGGCCACCGCGATCGCACCTCCCCCGACGGCGGACGGCTGGTTGGCCCAGGCGCTGATCGAGGGATTGTCGGGCAAAGCGGCGACGGACGGGACGGCCGGCGTGTCACTGCCGGAACTGGAAGATTATGTCAACCGCCGCGTGGGAGAACTGTCTGCAAATCGCTGGCGCCCCAATGTCGGCCGATCGCCTTTGATTCCCGCGGTGCGGCTGGCGAAATAGCCCGTCGAAGTGACACCGCGCAGCCAACTGACGTCTGTAATCTCTGACTTCTGAATCGCCACCTTTCCCGAGTGACCGATGGACCGTGAACACCGCTGCCGAACCGGGCGTGTCTGGTCCCTCGTGTGCGGCCTGGCGCTGCTGACGGCGCTGGGTGGCGGCTCGCGCGCCACGGCCCAGCAGCCAACCGAGACGTATCCGGCATTTGAAGCCATCTGGCTCGACGGCACCCGGAAATCCGCCACGGCCATTGAGAACTGGACGGGGGACGGCAGCCAGGCCACGCTGGCGGGCCGCAAACTCTTCGCCAGCCCCGATTACGTGCAGTCGCTGCGTAACACGACATTGCCCCAGCGCCCGGCCACCGGACCGTTCATTGAGTTCGTGCAGGGGGACATATTTTCGGGCGCGCTGGTCGGCCGGATTCCGTCGGCTGATCCTGCTGCTGAACCGGTGCTGCTGGTGCGACCCGAGATGCCGGTCGATCTGCGGGGAGCCGACCGGCGAGAGACCATCTCCCTTCGTGCCGACTGGATCCGCCGCATCGTCTGGACCCGCGACGCGCGCGAACAACTGCGTCCCGCGACGGTGTTCCGCCGGGATGGATCGAGCCTGGAGTTCCAACGTCTCCGCTATCAGCCGGATGGCGTGCAACTGCTGACCGACAATCAGGTGGTGCACTGCCCGTGGGACGAATTGGCCGAGGTCCATCTGCCGGCGGTCCCGTGGTGGAACTTGTACGCGCGCGAGGTGGCCGCGCTCTCTCCCGATCTGCAGTCGCCAATGATTCGATTGACGACCGCGGCGGGCACCCGGATGACCACCTCGGGGGCGCGGTTCCAACTTTGGAACCGATCGCCACAGCCCACGTTGGCCGATTCGCACCATGTCATTCAGCCCGCCTGGAGCCACGACGTGCTGTGTCTGCGGCGGGCCGATGTGCGGCAGTACCTGGTGACGAGTCCCGTTTCCGTCCCGTTGAGCGTGATTGAACCGGTACGCAGTGTGCATCAACCGGTGTTCTCGAAATTGTTGAATCACTGGACCCGGGATGGTTCCGCGCGGGGTGGTCCGCTGTTGAGCGGGGGACAGGAATTCCGCTGGGGCATCGGCGTGTGTGCCGGGCACGAACTCGATTTCCCGCTGCCCGCCTCGGCTACCCAGCTCACCACCGGCTTGGGGCTCGACCAAGCCGCCGGAGGCGGGTGTATCCGCGGGCGGGTCGAATGGGCCTCGGGGAAATCGACCGACGACCGGCGGGTGCTGTACGAAACCGAAGTGCTGACTGGACGCGGCACAAACGCCCGGACCTGTTCCGTCGAACTGCCCGGGCCAGAAGGCGATGCCGCGACCCTGCGGCTGATCGCCGACGCGGTCACAACCGATGCGCCCTCCACGGCGGATCCCTTTGATATCCGCGATTTCTGCGATTGGCTGGAGCCACGACTGGTGCTGCGCCCCGAGACCTGGCAGACCCGGGTGGCGGCCGCGGTGCCGGCCTCGTATGCCGCGTTGTCTGGCTGGAAGATCGACGGCCAATTGGGGCGTGACTGGAAGCCCCTGACCCAGTGGGACGCCGCCGCGCGCCCTTACCCGGCCTTTCGGCACGAGTGGGTCTTGCCCGGATTTCCCGTCTCGCTGACGCGCGTGCTCAACGTCCCCCGCACCGGCAGCCTGCGCTGGCAGATCCAAATGCATCGTGCCAGTCGGGCGGCGGGCTGCCGACTCGACCTGTCGGTCAACCAGCGGCCGATCATTCGTCAGCCCCTGGCGGAACTGGGGGGCGAAGGACCGCCGGCCCCGCTGACGATCGATCTGGCCGGATACGCCGGTCGGCAGTTGCAAATGGAACTGCGCCTCGTCCCGCTGGCCGGTGAAACCCGCATTGTGTTCGCCGGAGCGAATTTCGAAGCGACAGCTTTGCCCACGAATCCTTAACCCTTCCCCATGTCGCAAGATGGCCTGTGAGCAGCCGGGCAGGTGGACGGAACGACGGTGACGTTCAACGGGCAGCCTCTCGCGCTTCCCCCAACCAGTCCACTTTGCCCGATTGCAGATCATAAACCGCGCCGACAATGCGGACCGTGCCATGTCTGGCCCTGGTGCGAATGACCCCGCTGTACCGCAGCAGGTCCGCCATCGCCTGTTCCACGTTGCAGCGTACCGTTTCTTCAAGCAAGGCTGATCGTTCGGCCTGCGGCCGACGTTTCTGAGCAGTGCGAAACGCCGGGCCAATGTGCTCGGCCAGATGGGGAAACTTACCCCGCACATTGGCATCTTCCACGACGGCGGTCACGGCCCCGCAATGGGTATGTCCCAGCACGACCACGAGGGGCGTCTGCAGATGATCGACGGCGTATTCGATCGAGCCGATTTCGTGGTCGGAGCAGACGTTTCCCGCCACGCGCACGACAAACAAGTCGCCAATGCCGGCGTCAAACAAATTCTCCACTGCAACACGCGAATCTGAGCAGGCCAGGATGGTCGCGAAAGGATGCTGTTCCAGAGCGGTCTCTTGAATGCGGTGTTTGTCGAGGTGCTGAAACAACCGCCGGTCGTTCACGAACCGTTCGTTGCCGGCCTGCAACAACTGCAGCGCCTCAGTCGCCGTGGGGTGCGATGGACGTTCTGGGATGGCCGGTGGAGGGAGCGGCAGCCAAGCATACGCCAGTGTCAGCAGGGCCAGCAGCAGGCCGCTGCAGACAACGATTGTGATTCGCGATCTCATTGATCTCTCGATGCGCCTCGAAACACCTGCCGCTATCGCCGACTCAAAACACCACGCAAGCTTAGAGCTCCAACAGCACCAGTCCCGCCTCATCAGCCACGACCCCCGGGCCGGCGGTTACCAGCACCCGGCCGGCGTTGGCTCGGACGGTGTATTTGGCGTTGGGCGCCACGCCCATCAGGATGATCTCGGTCACCCCCGCAGGCAGGTCGAGCGTGCTCGATTGCAATTTGTCGTCGGCATTTTTCACAAACAAGACGGCGGTGGAACCGATGATCGCGCCTTCGAGCGGAGTGCCCTCTTGCGATTGCACCAGCGTCGCCGGTATCGCCGCAGTGCCCGGATCGGTCGCCTGCAACACATGCAGAAAACGACTGACGGCGGGCTGATCGGCATCGTCCACCGTTAGGACCCAGGTCATGGCCTCGCCTTCGGCAGCCTTGTTCATCTTGCTGCGCAGATCAGCCGCCGAAGATTTGGCCCGCGCCGGCAGCAGAGTTTGCACCGTATAAGTCTGCTTTCCATTCGCCGATTCAGAGACGGCCACGGCTCCTTGAATTTCGGGTGGCTTGGCACTGGCATTGTTCCAGCGTTTGAAGAGTCCGGCCCGCGAAGCCACACGGTCGTAAGTGACGGCCAGGTCGTGTTCGGGCAGCCAGAGGAACAATCGCTGCACCTGCGACACTTTGTCGGCCGATTTGTCGGAAGCGTAGCGTTCGATTCGGTTGTAGAGACCGGTGAAGTCGCTGCGGGCATGCACATACCGATCGCCATGGCTGAACGTCACCTGCGGATCGGACTGGCCCGCATCCAACCAATACTGGCTGCCCGTCAGGTAGTCGTTATAAAAATGGAACGACTTGGGGGGATCGCCGGCGTCACGCAGATTCTGAACAGACAGTGTGTTCAGACACATCGAATTGATGCCGATGCGCTTGTTGTCGTAGTTGCTGATGGGTTTCGTGATCCATTCGCCATTCCGGCACAGGCCAAAACTTCCCGCATCAGGTTGCTGGTGATTGATGCTCGTCCAGCAGCAGCGAAAGAAGCAGGCCGAATGGCCGTGGCGGGCGATCAGCGTGCCCTGCTTTTGATCGATGAATATGGGGGGATAATCAGGCCGGGGATCGGTGGCGGGCCTGGCGTGTGGGTCAAGCGCCAGAAACGCCAGCACTGTTTGCTGGGGCCCATATGTCCACGGATTGGTCATACGTTTGGGAAACGCCGCGGCGCCACCGGGGGGCAGATTCTGAATCGCCCAGGCGATTGCATTCTGATTGGACGTGACGCCCTGCCGGGCCTGCAAGACCGCCAAGGGTCCCAAAATCGAGGATAACCTGGGATCGGTGTACAACACCAGACAGTCGCCGAATCCGGGCATCGGATACACCGGCCCCTGCCAGCTCTTCATCGTGGTCGGTGTGGCGTCCACCCACGAAAGATATGCCTGGATATGCCGGCTCGCGAACGGAGCTGTTAATAAGCGGATCTGCGGTCCAAACGTTTTCGCCTCGGTACACCCGCTGGTCTGCAGAGCCAGAAACATCTCAAACATCCAGCCGAGGGACTCCCCGTAGAGGGCCGGGCCTTCCGGTGCGAATCCGCCGCTGGCCAAACCGAAGTCATCGACATTTTTGAGCCCCAGGTCGGCACACACCTGCTCGGCATCGCCGAACATGCCGTACATCTGGTAGAGCCAGGCGCCGGTGGCATTTGCCAGGTACGACCGTAACTGCCCCTCGTCATCATCCGTCAGATCCAGGCACAGGCTCATGTGGGTCAGGGCACAAGCATGGCTGATATAATAATTGTTGGCGCACATCCGATACGGCTTGCCGTTCGGCAACAGGGCCTTGTCGTTGATGACCCCCACGGGAGTGGGATGATCCCCCCCGGTCGTTGAGGCGGTTAAACAGACTTGCGACCAGTTGAGGAACGCGGCACGGATCGTCGCCTTGTCTTCGGCTGAGAGGTACGGGTAGATCCAATCGACTACCAGCGGGAATTTCTGAATGCCTTTGCCGCGGTTGTAAGTTGCGAACGCCGTGTCGCGGAACGGCACTCCCTTCTGCAACCCTTGCGCCACCTGCCTCAAGGCGTACAGAATGAGGTTGCGGGCCATCCCGGCGTATTTCGCGCGCTCTTGTTCATTCTTCGTCAGCAGCGAACCTAACGCCAGCACGAACGCGTGACACTCGACCGCCGTGGGGACGTTCGACCCCTTGAATGTGCCATACCCTTGCGAGTCACCCAAGTCGGGAAAAGGATTGGCCGGCTTATCGGCGGGTGCCCCTTTACCGCCCGGAAAGAAATGCGTGTAATGCGTGACCGACGTCTGCAGGATCGTATGAAACCCCGTCCAGGCGGGATTCTGGGCATGGGCCCAGCCCTGAAGTTCTTTAACGTCGGCAGCACCAACCCATAAGCGGGGATGCCGGCCTTCCGTGGGGATTTCAAGCACGGGCAGACGCTTCGCACTGCCGGCCGGCACCTGGGCAGTCGAGGCACTCGCCGCCGATGGGGCGGGGGCTTTCGGCGACTGCGCAGCCGGTGCCCCGGGCGGCAAGAAGGCGAGGGCCGAGGGCGATTCACCCGTCGGGGCACGCGGTGCCGGATTTTGCTGGGGCACTGCTGGACCGCCGGCCCGCACCGGCATTTCCAGACAGACCAGACCGACGCACAAAGTCGCCGCCACGACGGCTGCGACGCAGCGAACAAAACCGAAACAACGCGTCATAAAGTCTCCTGGAAGTCCGCACGGCATGAATTCGTTGGGGACGCTCTTTATCGTCGCCGTTCGCCCGCCGCACTACAAGCCCTGAGATTTCCCAGTCACGCCGGTCGCCACCGTACAGCCGTATTTCTTACGCAGAGTCGCCATGAGGGCCAGCGGCATTGCCAGGCGGTGATGGGGCGGGCCCGTTCTGTGCTCCGACTCAAATCCGGTTTTTCACAGACAAGGTGTCGAGAATTGCGGCCAGATGTTACAAATCACTTTCGTCGGTTGATGGGTGCCGAATTGCCGGGAGCAGTGTTTGATGACCACCGAACAGGCGTTGCCAGTGGCTGTCGTGACCGGGGGAGCCCGCGGCATCGGGCGAGGCATTGCTGAGTGGTTTCTGGAGGCTGGCTACCGGATTGCCCTGCTGGACATTGATGCCGACACGTTAAGCCAGACCGAGCAGGCGCTGCACGATCCGATCCGGGTGCTGGCCGTGCCCTGCGATGTGTCGGCGCCGACGCAGGTCCAGAAAGCGATCGACGAGGTCGCCACGAACTTTGGCCGCATTGACGCACTCGTCAATAACGCCGGGGTCGCTTTGTTCAAGCCGATTGGCGAGACGTCTTACGAAGAGTGGCGGTACGTGCTGTCGACCAACCTCGACGGCGCGTTTCTGTGCACCCAGGCGTGCGTGCCGGTGATGCTCCGTACGGGAGGCGGCAGCATCGTGAATATTGCGTCGATCTCGGGTCTGCGGGCCAGCACACTGCGCGTCGCTTATGGAACCAGCAAGGCGGGCATTATCCATCTAACGAAGCAGCAGGCGGTCGAACTGGGAACCCGCGGGATTCGGGTGAATGCCATCGCCCCCGGCCCGGTCGATACCGACATGGCCAAACTCGTCCACAGCGTGGCGATTCGAGCCGACTATCACGATGTGATTCCACTGAACCGGTATGGCACCATTGCCGAAATCGCCGCGGCGGCCGGGTTCCTGTGCAGTTCCGCTGCCAGTTACATCAACGGCCAGATCCTGGCGGTCGATGGCGGCTTTGAAGCGGCCGGAGTCGGCTTACCGACGTTGCGGAAGAACAGTGTCATTGACGCCGAGTGAGAGTGCCATGCGAGACAGAATCTCAGCACGGACTCGACGGCTGATCCACCACGGGCAGCAACATCGCCTGCTCTGGGTGGCAGGTTTGTCCTCGCTGGGATTGGCTGTCGCACTGGTGCTGGCCACGCCCGTCAATACGCCGCCATCCGTTGTTGCAAATGGCACACAGGGAGTGGCGACCATCACGGGGGGTGCAATCCAAACGATCGTCAGCACCAACTCACCCTCGGATGTCGCTTTGTTGCCTTCCATTCGACTAGCCAGTCGACCATATGCCGATCGCATCGTCGTGGGGGCATCAATTCTCTCGTTGTTCGGCATGGTCCTGGGGGTCTGGTGGATCGTGCGACAAATCAATCATGGCCGGATCCGGTCGGCGAAATTCTGGGGGACACTGGCGCTCGCCGTTGTTTTTGCGTACCCCCTCGCGTTTGGACCGGCGTGCTGGATGAGTTCCCGATCCAACGGCCGATTGCCAACAACCATGTGCCAGTTGTTCACTCCGCTGGTGAGGCTGGGAGAGCAATTCCCAAAACTGCAAGAGGTGTTGGGGCCCTACGCAGAAATGGGTGCCGGCTACGGTGCAGCGGCAGGCTTCCAGGATGGCCAGATCAACTGGTGGATCCCCGTTTCCTGGGATATTCCTACCCTGCAGATTCCCGAGATCGATGGTCAGTTTCTCAGCCCGATTGACTCCGAAACGACGGTGGACCCGTAGTCGGCAACCGTTCGCCATCGAATCGTGCACCAGAATCGCCAACGCGGAGTGCCTTACCTGGTTTCCCGGTCTGGCATGTGCAATTGAAAACCCATGTCGGTACCGCGTTCCTGTCCCATCGACAGTTGGCCTCCGTTGTCCCGCCTGTCCTCGCCCACGGTATAGACTTTGAAGATTTCGTCCGTACTGACAAATTTCAGAGGTTTGTCATCGTACGGGTCGATCGGCACCGCTGAGAGGTAATCGGGGACAAGTTGCTCGAGACCCGTGGGCCAAGTCCCCTTCCGCTGCCGAAACAATTCCACGGCTAACGCCACATCCAGACAATCTCGCCGGGTCGAACTGCGTCGAAATGCTCTGATCGGCTGGCTGAACGACGTATTCAGAGACAGCGTGTGATAAGTCCAGCGATGATAAATGCCCTTCAGCAGGTCGAAGGTCTCTTCCTCAACCTGATCGCTCGCAGACAAAGCGGCACCCAAGGACTCGTCCAGCGCTTCATCGATTCGCAAACTCAATTCCAAGATTTTGGCGGCCCCCCGGGCGTGCCGGGGGGTTGCATGGACATCAATCTCGCGAACGGCGGCCGGAGTCAGACTCTCCAAATCGGCGAAGACCTGCGGTGCGATGGCGACCATGTAGGCTGTCGTCCGTTCACCCAACAGGGCCGCTTTGAGTCCCGGCAGATACTCGATTTTGCGAATCGCGTCTCGCAAGCGTGCAATATCCGCCTCAGCCAACCGGGCATGCTGCAGGAGATCGTCGACCGAGGCCATCGCGACCGTGTTGATTTTCGAGATCCGCAACACCTGAGAAATGAGGCTGGGCTCCACGTCGAGAGTTCGCCCGAGGGCAATCATGGCGACCACACAATTCTGGGCTTCGGGTATGCGTCGGCGGTGCAGATGGACCAGGAATTGCAAACGGAGGACGCGTGTTCCGGCGAGTATCAACTGCAGATGATCATCAATGGGCGCAGCGGCCCCCAGGCTGAAATCGACCGGAAACCGAGCCGTCCCGTCGCGCCCTGCCAGTGCCAGTAGCGAGTTGACGGGCTCGGCCAGAGGACGCAAGTAATCTTCTGACGGCTCGAGTTGATTCCATTCCTGCGGAGGACCGGGAGGATCTTCCCCCGTGCCAATGACCGGCAGGGTCGCGTCTGCCAGATTCTTTTGGGCCTGCAGGCACGGGGCCAGTGCGACGAGCAATTCCTGTGTCACATTGGGGCGGTTCGGAACAGGCTGGTAGGCATCGTTCAACTCCACCGACGATAACGGCTCTCCGCGGTCACGTACCCGCGCGATCTGTAACGCAAGTTCTCTCGCTCCCAGATATCGATCGATACCCCAGGCGGAAACGACCACGATGGCCAGAACCGCGCTGGCAATGCCCTTACGACTCTGAAAGCGAGGGGCCTGCGCTGGCGATCGCTCGGAATGTTCCACCTCAGATTCCTGGCCAAACTGTGGGTTGTCTGTCATCGACTATGGTCCGTGGAGGAGGCCGCGGGGAATTTCCGATTGAGTCAACGGGTGGCCTGGCCGGCCCGGCCCGGGTTGTTTCCAAGATACCAAAGTGTCGATTCGCCCCCGAGTGATGACGAACAGGACTTGGCGACCGCACCCGAGAGTCGGTGCGGATTATCGATTGTGCCGGATCTGAGCCATTGGCGGATTCCACCAAATCCCGAAATTTGTTGACGACACGCAATTTTTTGGATTAAGATTAATTGATACGTTGCCCCTTTGTTCCCACTGGGAATTGAAGGGAGACGCGACCCTCCCGAACTGCCGCCCCTGCGCGGTCCCGCCTGGTAACCAGAAATGCCTGCTTTCGAAAACCAGATTCGTGCCTGCGCCGCGCAACGATTCCTGATCGTGGCAGTCTGCGCGGGCTGGCTGTCCAGCGGTTTGGCGGAACGCGTCCAGGCTGATGCCCCTCAGCGGACCGTCAGCTTCATCAACGATGTGCTCCCCATTCTCACCAAAGCGGGTTGCAATGCCGGGGTGTGCCACGCCAAAGCTGGCGGCGGCCAGAAAGGCTTCCAACTTTCGCTCCTCGGTTTCGAGCCCCAGGAAGATTACGAACATCTGGTCAAAGAAGGCCACAGCCGTCGCCTGTTTCTGGCCGCCCCCGAACGGAGCCTGCTGCTGCTCAAAGGTGCGGGTCAGGTACCGCATGGCGGTGGAGCCCGGCTGTCTCCGAACTCAGAGAGTTATGCGCTGCTGCGTGAGTGGATTCGTCAGGGGGCGCCCGGGGAAGTCGCAGGCGAACCGAAACTCCTCACGTTTGAAGTGACCCCCAGTTCGGCCATGATTCCGCGGAATGGCGAACAGCAGTTGACGGTCACAGCCCGCTATTCCGATGGGAGTGCCCGCGAAGTCACTGAGATGGCGCTCTTCGAGTCGAACGACAAAGCCATGGCCGATGTCTCGGCTCAAGGCCTCGTCAAAGTCCTCGATATCTCGGGGAACGTCTCGGTGATGGTGCGGTATCAGGGCCGGGTGTCGGTCTTCCGAGCGGCGATCCCGCTGGGAGCGCAGGTCACAAACCTGCCTGCGCCGCGCAATTTTGTCGATCAACACGTCTTCTCCAACCTGCAGCAATTGGGCATCCCCCCCTCGGCACCGTGCGACGATGCCACGTTCTTGCGGCGGGTCTCGCTCGATATTGCCGGCCGGGCCCCGACCGAAGCGGAAGCCGCCGAGTTCCTGGCGAGCACCGACGTCAACAAGCGCGACGCGCTGATCGACACGCTGCTGCGCAGTCCCGACTACGCCGACTTTTTTGCCAACAAATGGACGGCCCTGTTGAAGAATCGGCGGGATGACGTCAGTGATATCGTGTCGAATTTCGCGTTCCATGCCTGGGTTCGCGACAGCCTGCTGGCCAACAAGCCGTACGACCAGTTCGTACGCGAGATTCTCGCCGCCACCGGCACGGTGATCGGGAACCCACCTGTGGCGTGGTACAAGCGGGTGAAAGAACCCAAGCAACAGATTGAAGACGTGGCGCAACTGTTTCTGGGTGTCCGCATGCAGTGTGCCCAGTGCCATCACCATCCCTTCGAACGCTGGAGCCAGGACGACTATTACGCGTTGGCCGCCTATTTCAGTCAGGTGGGCCGCAAACCGTCGGCTACTCGGGGTGAAGATCTGATCTTCCACAAGCGGGGCGTCGCCGCGGCCACCCACATGAAAACGGGACAGCCCGTCAAGCCGGCGGCGCTGGGTGACACGGCCGGAGACATTGCTCCCGATGAAGATCCGCGTCTGAAACTGGCCGACTGGATGAGTAATCCCCAGAACCCGTTTTTTGCCAAGTCGCTCGTCAACCGATACTGGAAGCATTTCTTCCAGCGCGGGCTGATCGAACCGGAAGACGACATCCGCGATACCAACCCACCCACCAACCCGGCTCTGCTGGCGGCGCTCGAACAGCACTTCATCTCGAGCGGTTTTGACCTGAAGGAACTCGTGCGAGTCATTACCCAATCGCGAGCCTACCAGTTGAGCGAGAAGCCCAACGACTACAACCTGGCCGACCGGCAGAATTACTCGCGGTATTACCCCCGGCGACTGCAGGCGGAAGTCATGCTCGACGCCATCGACCAGTTGGCGGGTACCCAGACCGATTTTTCGAACCTGCCCCCCGGCACGCGGGCCGTGGCACTGCCCGACAACAGCTACAACCGCCAGTCGCCGTTTCTGCGGGTCTTCGGACGGCCCGAAGGCGAAAGCGTCTGTGAATGTGAACGGGTGCAGTCGTCGAGCCTGGCGCAGAGCCTGCACATGATCAACGCGCCTGACATCAAAGGCAAAATCGCCAGCCCGGCCGGACGAGCCGAACGGTTGGCCAAAGACACACGCCCGGCCGAAGCCCGCATTCGCGAACTGTATCTCGCGGCCTATGCCCGCGAACCGCGGGAAACCGAATTGCAGACGGCGTTGGACTACCTGAATGAACCCCGCCAGACCGCTGACGGCAAAACCGTCGATCCGCAACAGGCGGCTCGCGACAATTTCCAGGATCTGATCTGGGCAATGATCAACACCAAAGAATTTTTGTTCAACCATTAATCACGGGTTGTGAAACAGGACTGACATGCAAACGACTTGTCGCTCGCGAAGGAAGATCGCCTGCGGGCTGGCCCTGATGGCTGGCCTGGCGTGCTGCATGGCGGACGCCGTCCAGGCCCAGTCCGTGGGACTGCCGCTGCCGCGTCTGTTGACCACGCTGCCCATGGGTGGGCAGGTCGGGACCCAGGTCGAGGTGAAGATCACAGGCGAACACATTGAAGACGCCGATCAGCTCATCTTTTCTGACCCGCGGATCACAGCCACCCGTAAATTGAACGCTGCCGGGCAGCCTGAGCCTGACCGGTACCTCGTGACGATCGCCGCCGACTGCCCGCCGGGGCTGTACGAAACCCGGGTGATGACCCAACTGGGAATCTCGTCCTCCCGGGCCTTTTCGGTGGGGACCCTGCCGGAAGTGCTGCAGTCGAAGCCGAACACCACGCTGGCCACGGCACTCGAACTGCCCCTCAATTCGATCTGCAACGCCGTGATGACCAATCGGGCCGCCGATTTCTACACGTTCCAGGCGAAAACCGGGCAACGCGTCGTGGTTGACTGTGCCGCACGGGGCATCGACTCGAAACTCGACGCCGTGCTGATTCTGGCCGACGCGGCAGGCCGTGACCTGGTTGCCGAACGCCGCGGCGGAGTGCTCGACTACACTGTACCGACGGACGGCAAGTATGTGATTAAAGTTCAAGAACTGACGTTCAATGGCGGCCCCGCATATTACTACCGCTTGGCCGTGATGGAACTGCCTCGCGACGCGGCGATTGTGCGGTTGCCCACCACCAAGGCGGTCAATTCGTTTTCGTGGCCCCCAGTGGGGCTGAAGGAACAGGCCGAAGTCGCGGAGGTGGAACCGAACAACGACCGCTCGCACGCCCAGAAGATCACCTTGCCGTGCGATCTCGCGGGCAGCTTCTATCCCGCCGCCGATGTGGACCTGTATGAATTTGAAGCCCAGCAGGGAGACGTCTGGTGGGTGGAAGTGGCATCCGAACGGCTGGGGCGTCCGACCGACGCGTCGGTACTGGTGCAGCGGGTCGTGAAAAACGGTCCGACCGAGCAACTCACCGATGTCGCCGAGTTCACCGACATTCCCAGCCCGATGAAAGTTTCGAGCAATGGCTATGCCTACGATGGCCCGCCGTACAACGCCGGGTCCTCGGATGTGTTGGGCAAACTTGAAATCAAGGAAACGGGCACGTATCGGCTGCAGATCACCGATCTGTTTGGCGGCACGCGGAAAGATCCGCGGAATGTCTACCGATTGGTGATTCGCAAGGCGGCCCCCGATTTCGCGCTCGTCGCGTGGGGCCTGCACATGGAACTCCGCAACGGTGACCGCAACGCGGTCTCGAAACCGCTGGCTTTGCGGGGAGGCATGACGGTGGCCTTGGAAGTCGTTGCCGTGCGCCGCGATGGTTTCAATGGCGATATCGAACTGTCGATGTCTGATCTGCCGGCGGGTGTCACAGCCCAGGGGTTGAAAATCGCCGCCGGGCAGTCGCGGGGAATCATGCTGGTCACCGCCAGTGAAGGGGCCCCGCGAGGCGTCACCAGCGCCAAGCTGACCGGGACTGCTCAAATCGACGGAGCGACCGTCTCGCGCCCCTGCCAACTGGCCTCGATGGCGTTTCCGGTTCCCGATGCCTGGAATGAAATTCCGCAGCCGCGCCTGATGGCCGACATCCCCGT
>JAFEBR010000074.1 GCA_018242565.1 Planctomycetota bacterium
TGGGATGACCATGGCAACATTTCCGAAGGACACCCAAAAATGGCCGCGGCAGTCGATCAACCGATCGCCGCTCTGATTCGCGATCTGAAGGCCCGCGGCTTGTACGACAGCACGCTGCTGATCTTCGCCGGGGAGTTTGGCCGCACGCCGTTCGCCCAGGGCAGTCTGGGCCGCGACCACAATCCGCAAGGCTTCTCGATCTGGCTGGCGGGGGGCGGCGTTCGGGGCGGCATGGCGTACGGCGCCACCGACGAATTCGGTTACCGGGCCGTCGAAAACGTCGTGTCGATTCACGACCTGCACGCCACGATTCTGTACCTGATGGGCATGGACCACGAACGGCTGACGTACCGCTGGGGGGGCCGCGACTTGCGACTCACCGACGTTTATGGCAACGTCCTGCACGACTGCCTGACTTGATGGGGTTCCCGCGCCACCCAACCGCGCGAGCGCCAGGCCCCCGGTGACCACGGACACAGGGGCGCCGACGACCGGATTGACCGGCATTCAACCCCCGGGCCCCAAAACCTGTCGTGGCATGTACGTGATCACGCTCCTCATTGTTATGGTTCGAGGTTATGGTTCGAGTTCGGCCACCACCATCGAGTGAATCTCGAGTTTCGGGACGATCACGTCGACTCCGCCCTCTTTTCGCGGCTTCATTTCCAGGGGCATCGCACCGGGTTCCAGGTGCACCCAGCGGATTCGGTATTGCGGGCCAAATGTCACCCGCACGTTATGGATTGGCACGACTTCTTCTCGCAGCGGAACATCGTCCACGGGCAACGCATGGTGCGCCGACGTATTCAGGTCATTGAAGAGATGCAGCACCAGTCGCGACGGACCTTCCGCAGTTGGCTGGGCCTGTCGCATACAAGTCGCATGCACACACATCGGCGCCTCAACCTGCACTGGAGCCGGGGCAGATGCCACCCAGTCGATCGCCGATCTGAGCGCCAGTCGCTGATACGGATACGCATACAGGTAATACGCCGCATCGAGTCCCGACGCGAAGTACACTACCCGTCCCTTGCCAAACTGATGTCGCACCACCGCCGGGATCTGAGGCGCATTGGCCACCGATTTGGCCTGCAGGGTGGCGATGGCCTGCGCCTGGGGAGACTTCACGGCGACCTGCACCGCGGGCCCCTTGAAGGTCACTGGGTCTGCCCCCACATAAGTCTGCATCTTGCCCTGATTGAGAAACGAAGTCACGTCCTGCCGAAAGTCAAACACGTTCTTGCGCTTCTCCCAATAATCGGGGCCGATCGACGCCGCAAAATTGACGTCGATCTCTGCGACATCGGTCGCGGTCGCCTGGGGCACGCCACGGTAGTCGACCCCCAGCACATCCCCCAATGCAAAGCCCTCGCGCGGATCGCCAAATTCATTGAACAAACCCGTATCGAGGCTCGCGACCAGGCCGCCGCCGTTGCGGACATATTCCCGAATTGCCTGCACCTGCGCGTCATCCAGACAGGCCGCATTCGGCAGGATCAAAACCTTATAGGCCGCCAGATCTGCGGCAGTGAGATTCCAGTCGTTGACCACAGTGATCGGCAAATGCTCCTCGATAGCCGTGCGAAAGGTTCCCAGCACGGCCGCCAGATAACGCTCTTCGACCAGACCGGCCGAACGGCCGTAAAAATTCCGCGTATTGTCGCTCATCAACAGGGCGCCCCATTTCTCGGGGGTCTTACCGGTCAGCCAGGGCTTCCGCCGCTGCACCTCGTCGAGGCAGCGATACAACTCCTGCTGCAGATGGGGGGGTTGCACCACCGCAATGCTCGGCGCGGCTCCATAGGTCAGCGCCAGCATCATGCGGCACAGGATCTCGTGCGGCGGAAAGCTATCTTTGCCATAGGGATTACCGTGGCTCAAAATGTACGGTTCACTGAAGGCCGTCCGGTGATTCGTGGTAGCCCAGATATAGGCGTTGGCAAACGCCGGAATGACCGTCGTTCCCCGATTGGTTTCATCGAGCCAGAACTCCTGATCGGGAGCATCGAGCAGCAGATTCATGCGTGACGGCATGTTTCTGGGGATCGATAAAAAGTGGCCGAAGCGCCCGGCGTTGGTGGTCCAGGTGACCAGTGCCACATCGGGCTTGATGCCTTTCAGGCGTTGTTGCATCCGCCGCACCAGATCTTCCATCCGCCGGTCGGCCCAGTGCTGGTAACGCCGAAACGCCGGCAGATTCGGGTCGGTGGGTGGAATTTCGCCCCCCGTCTCTTTTCGGAAGTTCTCGCGGCAATGCTGACAGTAACACACCCCGCCGTAGTGGATGCCGTCGAAGCTGAAGGCGTCGACATCGGGAAACTTTTCGAGAA
>JAFEBR010000749.1 GCA_018242565.1 Planctomycetota bacterium
ATTTTCGGCGGCGGTGGCGAGTTGCGTGGGGTCGAGATCGCCTGCAAAAATTCCCGCGGAGGGTGGCGGCAGTTGCTGTTTCTTGGCTTCGTCGACCACTTCCTGCCAGAGGGCACCGTCGTATTGGGGCCAGCGCTGAAAACCGAACTTGCGGCGGAACAGACCCGGGGCGATTTTCATGGCCTTCAGCGCCGCTTCGATGACCAGTGTGCCCGAGCCACACATCGGATCATAGAGAGGAGACTGGCCATCCCAACCGGTCAGGTCAATGATGGCGGCGGCCAGCGTTTCCTTGAGAGGCGCAGGGGCCCCGTAACCTCGATACCCGCGTTCGTGCAGACTGGTGCCGGTGGCATCCAGGCTGAGGATACAGCGGCCCTCGGCGAGGTGCGCGTGGACCAGAATGTCGGGATACTCTTTGTCGACATTGGGGCGTTGCCCCTGTTCGCGGCGCAGGCGATCGGCGATGGCATCTTTCACCTTGAGGCCGGCGTACATGGAATTGTCGATGCCCTTGCGGGGCGCGGGGCGACGTTCGAATGGTCGCCCGCGCGGAGGTCGGCCTTGCCGGGGGGCCGAGTCGCGCCCCCGATGGTCATGAGCCGACTTGGGGGCCGCTTCCATGGTCGTCTGCACGGCGAATGTTTTTGACGCGTCCAGGTAATCTTCCCACCGCACCCGGCGGGCCTGTGAATACAGCATTTCCGAGGTTTGGGCGGCGAACTCGCGCAAGGTCTTCAGAATTCGGGAGGCGGACCGCAGCCAGAGACTGGCGCGGTACAGCAGCACCATGTCGCCTTCGAAATGGACGCCTCCGGTGACAGGGCGGATATTCTGGGCGCCAAGTTGTTCCAGTTCGCTGGCGGTAACGCGTTCGATGCCGCGAGCCGCGACTGCAAAAAACTGATGATTCATAAACTTCAAACTCTGTGGGGCGGGGCCCGCTCGGTTGGCGAAAGGCCCAAAGATCTGGTCCCGATCGCCGCCTCTCGTTGTGGGCGATCTCGGGGAGGAACGCGCGGACTGGTAGGCCAGCGTTTCGTTCCGGGGATCTTGATCGTACCGTCTGAATCCCGGAACCGCCATGAAGAGGATGCGCTTCAGGATGCCACGACAGGATTTACGGGCCGATGGGAACGGTGGGATGGGCTGGCCGACTGCCCGGGCGGGCCCGTCTGGAGCGTCAGCAGTTGATGTCTGAGCCACAGGTGGCTGGTTGCCACGCTGCTGAAAACCTAATAAAAAGGCACTGTGCCTGTTTATTGCGCATTCGTGTTCGTTTTGAGTCGTAAATAATCTGGTGAGACAATTTTTTTAGATCGCCTGCGGTGTGGCGCTTCACTTTTTTTGGAATTCAGCCTACAATGAGTGCACGCGAGCGATTCTATTGCGCACTTGTTTCGGGTGCGACTCGACTCGCGTGTGTCGGCTTGGGAGTCGGTGTGGCAGGTAATTCCAGCGGAGCGAATCCTTTAGCGGGGTTGATCGGCAGCAGTCCCGCGATGCAGGAAGTCTTCCGCATCACGCGGCAGGTTGCGGCCAGTTCCGCCACGGTTTTATTAACCGGAGAGACGGGGACCGGCAAGGAGCTGATTGCGCGGGCGATTCACGAGTTGAGCCCGCGGGCGTCCGGTCCATATATTCGAGTCAATTGCGGTGCCTTGAGCGAAAGCCTGCTCGAGAGCGAACTGTTCGGGCACGTGAAGGGGGCTTTTACCAGCGCCGTTGAAAATCGAACGGGGCGGTTCGAAGCCGCGCATGGCGGGACGATCTTCCTCGATGAAATCGACTCGGTCAGCTACACGCTGCAGGTCAAATTGCTGCGGGTTTTGCAGGAGCAGGAATTCGAGCGCGTGGGTGATAACCGCACGATCCGCGTGGACTGCCGCGTGGTCGCCGCGACGAACCGGGATCTGCTGGATGAAATTGACGCCGGCCGGTTTCGAGACGACCTCTATTTTCGACTGAATGTCGTGCCGGTCTTTCTGCCTCCGCTGCGTGAACGCACGGGGGATGTGCCATTGCTGGCGGACTTTTTCATTCGAAAATACGCGGCGGCGAACAACGTCTCGATTTCGACAATCTCGGACGACTCGCTGGCGGCCCTGGCCCGCTATTCATGGCCGGGCAACGTGCGGGAATTGCAGAACTACATTGAGCGGGCGATCGTCTTTTCTCGCGATGGACATCTCAGCGTTGATCTGTTTCCGCCGCATGTCCGTGGCGGTTCGCCAGTTCGAGTGGGCCGATCGGGGGGGCGCAATCCCGAAACCCTGTGCCGTGAGCTGGTGTCGCTGGGGATGGCGGCCGCCGGGGAAGGTTCGGGAAATCTGTACGAACGAATCGTCTCGCAGGTCGAAAAAGAGTTGATTCAGCAGGTCCTGAAAAGCTGTCAGGGAGTGCAGACCAAAGCGGCCGTCCGGCTGGGGATCAACCGAAATACGCTGCACAAGAAGATCGAAGAATACGGGCTGGAATCCGAAGGGGAGAACGCGTAGTTCGAGCTCGGCCAGACCGAGGTTTTTTCCCGAAGACCCGGCGGCACCAGATGCCCGGAGCCCGGTTTGCGTTCGGGCTGGTGATCTTGCCGCCCATTCCGCAACCGTGGGGTTGGTGCTGCGGCTTCCCATACACACAGTAACTGGCCGTGACAGCGGCCTGCCTGTTGGGGGGCCAAACTGGCGGTGCGCGGGGCGGTGACTGTACCGCTTCGTCTCATTTTCCGGCTTGTGGGGACTGTTTCCGGGCTTTTTCTGAGGGCCCGCTCACCAGCGCTCCACCCTGCCGCTTCCGCCAACGTGTCTGCTATAATTCCGTTGCCGTGTGCACGAGGCGGCCGCGGCTACCATGGCAAGATTTGGCGAATGCATATGCTGCATGTGGAGATTATCTGCTTTTTGGCGAGCTACCTGGTCGCGTTCGTCCTCGAACTGGGCCGGCTGTTCGGTCGCAGTTCGATCAGTCGGTTTGTCATGGTGGGGTTTGGTGTGGCGGGTTTTGTCGCGCACACGCTGTACCTGATCAACCGCAGCCAGCAGACGCATCTGCCCCCGCTGCTGGCTTCGACTCACGACTGGATGCTGGTGCTGGCCTGGGTACTGGTCCTGTTTTACGTCTTTCTGACATTGGCGCAAAAAGAACTGGCGGTGGGGGTGTTTGCCCTGCCGGTGGTGCTGGCGCTGGTGGGAATCGCCACGCTGCTCAACCAGGAATCGGATGTGATCGAGGTGAGTGCGGCCCGGGCACACCGCGCCTGGGCGATGTTTCACACCGCCTCACTCGTCTTTGGAATGAGTGCCGGGGCGGCGGGTTTCCTGTCGGGCATCATGTACTTGATTCAACACCGCCGCTTGAAAGGGCGGCATGGGGAACAGACCGGCTTGAAAATGCCCAGTCTCGCCCGCCTGGCACAAATGAACCGCTGGGCGATCATGTTGACGTTTTTGTTTTTGACGCTGGGGTTTGCCAGCGGCGTAATCCTGAAAGTGATCGCCTCAGAACAAGCCAGTCCCGTCCGATTTGGCGATCCGATTGTCGTGGGCAGCCTGTTTGTCTGGCTGTGTCTGGCGGGAGCGTTCGTCTGGTTACTCAGTGGTCAGGCCTCGGCTGGTCGACAAGTTGCCTGGCTGACGTTGGCCGGCTGTGGCTTCCTGCTGATTACGGTCGTGGGCCTGCTGCTGGTCACCGGGACGATCCATTCGCGGTCTTCTCCCGGTTCTTCAGGACTGCTCGACCAACGCGGTTCGGGACCAGGCTTGTTCGCCTGCCTGCAGGGGGGAATTCCCCAGTGGCCGCCGAGTTGTGTGGCCGGGTAAGGTCGAGCACGGGGGCGATTCCCCTGTCACCTGTCGCTGACGACTGCCGCGGTCACCGATGTTGTTAACGAGCGAGTTGTCTTAGTATTTTGTGTTGAAAGTTGTACGCGTCTTACCGTGACGCAGAGTGTCTTCCGTGAATCTTCAAGTCGTATACTGCAACCACCACACGGCGAATCTGGGAATCCGCGAGCGCCTGGCCTTTTCGCGAGCGCAGATTCCGCAGGCGTATTCGGCGCTGCGCGCCGCGTTTCCACGTGCGGAGTGGGTGGTTTTGTCAACTTGTAATCGCATCGAGGTGTATACGGCTCAAGATGATTCGGCGCACGTCCCCTCGCATCAGGACGTCGCGCGGTTCTTTGCCGACTTTCACCAGGTACCGCTGGCAGAGTTTTTTGACGATCTCGTGGAGCGAACGGGGCCCGATGTGGTCCGGCATTTGTTTCAGGTGGCGTCGAGTCTCGACAGCATGGTTCTGGGGGAACCCCAGATCGTAGCCCAGGTCAAGGAAGCCTATGCGCTGGCGCAGGACCATGCCGCCGCGGGCCCGCTGACGAATGCCTTGTTCCAGCGCGCGTTAAAAGTGGCCAAGCGGGTACGCAGTGAAACCACGCTCGCCGAGGGACGAGTCTCGATTGCCAGTGTGGCGGTCGGAGACTTCGGGAAGCGGATTTTTGACCGCTTTGACGACAAGACGGTGCTGGTGATCGGGGCGGGCGAAATGGCCGCTGAGACCCTGCGATATCTGCGCGAAGCGGGGGCGAACGAGGTTCTGGTGACCAACCGGACGCTGGCCCGTGCCGAGCAGACAGCGGCCGAATGTGGTGGACGAGTCTGTCCGTTTGAGCAACTCGATGACTGGCTGTGTCAGGCCGACGTGATCGTCACGACCACGGGCGCGACCCCCCCGCTCGTCAACCGCGACCGGTTTCGCAAGGTGCGGCAGCGCAGCGGTCGTAAACCGGTTTTCATTCTCGATCTGGGTGTCCCGCGGGATTTTGAGCCCAGCGTGAGTGACCTCGACGACGACGTGTACCTGTATTGCATTGATGACCTGGAAGCGGTCTGCGAACAGAATCGTCAGGCGCGCAGTGGTGAAGTCGAAAAAGCGCTCGAGATCATTGAGGAAGAAACCGAGAAGTTCCGCTCGGAATTGTACCATCGGGCGACCGGTCCGATTATCAAACGGCTGCGAGATCACCACCATGGAATTGTGGGAGATGAATTGACCCGGTTGTTTGCGCGGCTGCCCCACCTGGAACGGGATCGGGCGGAAATCGAGCGGTCGTTCGAACAACTGGTCAACAAATTATTGCACCCGCCGCTGGAGGCGCTCCGCGACGAGGCCCGCGATGGGACGCCGCACGGGTTGATGAATGCCTTGAAGCGTCTGTTTCGATTGCATGATGAGTGAGTGGATGGTCCGGGCGACCGGTTTCTGGCCAGGCTGAAAGGTCGTGGGTTGCCTTGTGCCGTGGTAAAGCGGGCCGGAGAGAAGCGCAGTCTGATTTGCCAGTGGAGTTGTGTCTGCAAAGGAGCCGCTGATGTCTGTTGAAGGATACGCACGCCTGGTGGCTGCCGGTCAGGCACTGACGGGCACTGAGATGTTTGAGAACCGGGAGTCGCCCACTCCCGAGCGAATGGCCGAATTCCTGGAGGCGAACCGCGCCGCACTCGAAAACGCCCGGCAGGCGTTGGCCGCAGGGTGCCGGGTGCCCGTGGTTTATGACTCCAGCTACAGCACCGCGCAGTCGGATAATCTGCAGGCGCTGCGGAACCTGGTGCGCACCTTTGCGTGCGAACTGTTGCTAGCAAAACAGCGAGGAGATCACTGGCGCGTGGTGCAAATTGGGCTGGAGATCTTCCAAATGGGTAATGCGGGGCGCTCCGGCGGTTTGTTGATCGACATGTTAAGCGCCCTCGCCGTCGAGTCGATGAGTTTTCCGGCGTTGCGTTCGGTTCGCGAACATTTGACGCCGACGGAATCTCGAAAGCTGGCGAATTCCCTGCTGGAATTGGACGAGGCCCGCGAACCGTTCGAAGACATCAAGCGTCGCGATCAACATTGGGAACAGGTGGTATATCCCGAGCGTGCCCAGGCCACGGGCCATCCCCTTGAAGGCATTGACTTCGATGCAATCCAGCCGAAAAACGACGAAGAACGGCAGATGCTGCAAATGGCGCGGGCTGCCATGGCCATGCCGCCGGAACAATTGGATCTGATGCAGCAACTTTCTGACCTGCGGCACTTGGTGGCGTGGCGATTGCTCGCTCTCGAATTGGGAATACAGGCTTTCCACGCCGATCGCGGTACCTACCCCGATCGACTCGAAGATCTTGTGCCTGAGTTCCTGACTCGATTGCCGACCGACCCTCTGGCCGATCAGAGTTTCTGTTATCAGAAAACCGACGACGGTTACCGACTGTACAGCCCGGGACCGACCCGACAGGACCACGGGGGCCAGGGAGGTGGCTGGTTTGACGTGATCTCGGGAAATGCCGATCTGACACTGGAATCACTCGGCACGTGCTGAGGTCTGGCCCTCCGCCGCTGGATGAGACGCAACGCTCTTTCGCATCGGTCGGCGTCGGCGCTTCCGTGTGGCTGCCGGCTGGCTACAGGTCACGCCCGGAATTGGCTAAACTTAAGTTGGATTTGGAAGTCTGAATTTAAGGAGTCGTGAAGATGTCTGGAGTTGTTCGTCGCCTGATCTCGGCAGGTCCCTGGGCCGCCATGACTTTGGTGTTTGTCTCGTCCAGCCTGGCGGCTGACAAGCTGGAGTACAATCGTACGATCCGTCCGATTCTCGCCGAAAATTGTTTTGCCTGTCATGGTCCCGACAGCGCGGCCCGGAAAGCCGACCTGCGACTGGACCAGCGCGAGCCCGCCATCAAGTCGGGATCGCTCGTCCCGGGGGATGTCGACGGCAGTGAAATCATCCGGCGGATTCTGTCCACCGACCCGGCGGAACAGATGCCGCCTCCCTCGACGAAGAAGTCGATCACTCCCGCGCAAGTGGAACTGCTGAAACGCTGGGTCGCCGAGGGAGCCGAGTATCAGGCTCACTGGTCGTTTCTGCCGCCGGTCAAGACGGCACCGCCCAAGGTGAAGAACACGGGTTGGATCAAGAATCCGATCGACAATTTCATTCTGGCCCGGCTGGAAGCGCAGGGGCTGACACCGGCTCCGGAAGCTGATCGTCGGACCTTGGCCCGCCGTCTGAGTCTCGACCTGACGGGACTCCCTCCTGATCCCGCCGATGTGGAAGCCTTCGTCAATGACAAATCGGCCGACGCCTACAATCGGCTGGTTGACCATTTTCTGAAGTCGCCTCAATGGGGCGAGCACCGTGCACGCTACTGGCTGGACGCCGCCCGATACGCGGATACGCACGGGATTCACTTCGACAACTTCCGCGAGATCTGGACGTATCGGGAATGGGTCATTCAGGCGTTCAACCGGAACCTGCCGTTTGATCAATTCACCATCGAACAACTGGCGGGGGATCTGCTGCCCAACCGGACGCTCGATCAGACCGTGGCGTCGGGATTCAATCGTTGCAACATCACGACCAGCGAAGGGGGGGCGATCGATGAAGAATATCGCGTGTTGTACACCCGTGATCGCACGGAAACGACCTCTGCGGTCTGGCTTGGTCTGACCGCGAATTGCGCGGTCTGTCATGACCATAAGTTTGATCCGCTGACCATGCGGGATTTCTATTCGATGTCGGCGTTTTTCAATAACACAACCCAGGGGGCGATGGATGGGAATATCAAGGATACGCCACCAACGGTATTTGTCCCCCGCGTCGAAGACCGTGAGAATTGGGACAAGCTGGTGGCCCAGGCGGAAGAGACCCGTCGGCAGATCGCTGTTCGGCGACAGACGGGCCGACCGGAGTTTGATCAGTGGGCCGCTGCGCTGACTCCCGAAAAATTGGCCGGTCAGGTTCCCGCCGACGGACTGGTCCTGGCCGCTGCGCTGAACGGCGGGTCGGGGCGAACACTCCCCTTGACGGTCGCGGGGCAGCCTCGCGAAGTGACATTGGCGAACGGGTTTCAGTGGGTGGACGGCCGCTTTGGCAAAAAGGTGTTTGCCCTGGAACCTGGCGAAACGATTACGGTTCCCGAAGTCGGGGACTTTGAAAACGATCAGGGCTTTACCTTTGCCTCGTGGGTGAAACTGACGGGAAATAATCCTCCAGGATCGATTTTGGCCCGCATGGACAATTTGAACGGGCATCGTGGTTGGGACATCTGGGTGGAAGGCAACCGGATTGCCACCCATCTCGTCCACAAATGGCCTGAGAATGCGCTGAAAGTCGTCTCGGGCCGAGCGCTGCCGGTGGACCAGTGGGTCCATGTCACGGTGACCTATGATGGATCCAAGCAGGCCGGGGGAGTGAAGATCTACTTCAATGGGGCGGGCGTGGAAGTGCAGATGCCCGTCAACCAATTGAAAGACACGATTCGCACGACCGTGCCGCTGAAAATCGGACAGCGCGAAACGAGTGAGCGTCTCACCGGACTGCAGTTAGAGAATCTGCGGCTTTATCAGCGGGCCTTGCAACCGGGTGAAGCCAGTTCGCTGGCACGCACGGACCGGATTCTGGAACTGGCTGCTAAACCGGTCGAACAGCGCAGCGGTCCCGAGAAGGACGAGTTGTTCGAATACTGGTTCAATCAAGTGGATCAACCCGCCCAGGAACTGCGGACGGCCTTATCAGGCGTGGAGCAGGCGCAGGCGAACCTCAAAGGCCGGGGTTCGATCGCCCATGTCATGCAGGAAAAGGGTGACCCGGCGATGGCCTTCGTCTTGTTCCGCGGGGAATATGACAAGCGCCGCGACCTGGTGAATCCGACGACGCCGGCCGCTTTGCCGCCGTTCCCAGCCGATGCCCCGCGCAATCGGCTGGGGTTCGCGCAGTGGCTGTTGCAGCCCGAGAATCCGTTGACGGCCCGCGTCACCGTGAATCGTTTCTGGCAGGAAGTGTTCGGTACCGGCATTGTCCGCACCACGGGGGACTTCGGGGTGGCGGGTGAACTGCCTTCGCATCCTGAACTGCTCGACTGGCTGGCGATTGAATTCCGCGAGCAGGGGTGGGATGTCAAACAGTTCTTCAAACTGCTGGTGACCTCGGCGACCTACCGTCAGTCGGCCGCGGCCACGCCCGAGAAGATTGAGAAGGACCCGCACAACCGCTGGCTCGCGCGCGGACCCCGATTCCGGATGGATGCCGAAATGGTTCGCGACAATGCGCTCGCGAGCAGTGGGTTACTCGTCCGCAAACTGGGCGGCCCCAGCGTGCGGCCTTATCAACCTCCCGGAGTCTGGGAAGCCGTGGCAATGATCGGCAGTAACACGCGCGACTACAAACCCGATGCCGGCGAGAATCTCTATCGTCGCAGTCTGTATACGTTCTGGAAACGCAGTGCGCCTCCTGCGCTGCTCGACATCTTCAATGCCCCCAGCCGGGAAGTGTGTACGGTCCGACGGGAACGTACCAATACTCCGTTGCAGGCACTGGCAACATTGAATGATCCGACGTTTGTGGAGTCGGCTCGGAAACTGGCGCAAGAAGCCATTTTGCGCGGGGGCAATCTGACGGATGACCACCTCAAGTTCATCAGTCTGCGTTTGCTGTCGCGACCACTGTCCGATGCTGAGTTGCGGGTCGTGAATGGCTCCCTGAAGGAACTGCTGGCGTATTACGAGTCGCATCCGGAGGATGCCAAGCAACTCGTCGCCGTGGGGGACAGTCCGGCAGATCCGGCGGTCCCGGCGACCACCTTGGCCGCTTGGACCATGCTAGTCAACGAATTGATGAATCTGGACGAGGTGTTGTGTAAATAGCGTGTGCCTCCGGTGGTTGGCCGGCGGGTGAAAACCGATGCTGTTTTGCCTGCCGCACGATGAGCCTTCGCACTTGGGACTCGCGGCCTGTTGTCAGTGACGGATGGCCGCTGGCGTTTTCGATCTAAAAGTTACACCTCTGCATGCGGCTTAGAACCGCCGAGGAATGAATCACTATGAATCTCTTCGATGAATATCGTCAGAACCTGACGCGCCGGCACTTTTTTGCACGCGGTTCGAACCTGTTAGGGACGGCGGCGCTGGCCTCGCTCGCGGGGGGATTGCCGGCGCTGGGGGCGGATACTGAAGGCAAGGCGGCCGGGGCCCCTGGTCCGCACTTTCCGGCCAAGGCCAAGCATGTGATTTACCTGCACATGGTCGGCGGTCCGCCACAGATGGACATTTATGACTACAAGCCAGTCATGCAGGAATGGTTTGATAAAGATCTGCCGGATACGGTGCGGATGGGACAGCGTCTGACGACGATGACATCGGGGCAGGCCCGATTTCCGATCGCACCGTCGAAGTACAAATTCAAGCAACATGGCCAATCGGGCATGTGGGTGACCGAGTTGCTGCCGCACACGGCCAAGATGGTCGACGACATGTGCTTCATCCGCAGCATGCACACCGAGGCGATCAACCATGAACCGGCCATCAGCTATATGCAGACTGGGAACCAGATTACCGGACGGCCGTGCCTGGGGGCGTGGGCGTCTTACGGACTGGGGTCGCTGAATGACAACTTGCCGACGTTCGTGGTGCAGGTCGCCCGGCCGACCAATACAGAACAGGTGCAGGCCATTTCCGCCCGATTGTGGTCTTCGGGCTATCTGTCGGGTGAGCATGCCGGGGTTTCCTTCCGCACGGCAGGCGATCCGATTCTGTTTATCAATAATCCCCCGGGTGTGCC
>JAFEBR010000750.1 GCA_018242565.1 Planctomycetota bacterium
AGGACATTGCGGGTGATATTTCACAGCGGATCAAAGTCGCAATTGAAGGAGCGACTAAAGTACCAGATGGTGCAAGTTGGGAAGCAAGTGTCAAGATCACGCTAAATGCCGGTAAAGAGCTCGGGACGCAATATGGATACGCCAGCGTCAAAATATCCGATTGTTCGATGACGACTTTAATGCTACCCATACAGTGGACGGTTAAAGATATTGTTGACGTCTCGCCGACTCGTCTCTTTCTTAGGTGTGATGAGAATTCGTCAAGAAGTTCCGGTCGAATAGTCATTTCCTGTGATCCGGGAACGCGGTTGGAGATCCGCAATATCGCATCGTCCGAAGCAGCGGATGAATTTGACTTTGAGGTTTCGCGTTTACGAGATAACGTGATTGCGATTGGAGTCGTTTGGAATCACCAAAACAGTCCGGGGCACCGTTACAATTGTATTTCAATCCAGTGCTCTGCGCCGATCGACAAGTCTTTTGACGTCCCGGTTTCAACGTTCGTCCGTAATTGAGGCGCAAATGGAGTCGAATTCGTATCGGCGCGCAGGCTTTACACAGGTTGAGCTGCTTGTTGTGTGTTTAATAATTGCGGTTATCCTTTCGATCGCGATTCCGGCAGTGCAGTCCGTTCGTGAAGCAAGCCGGCGCATGCAATGTCAGAAACGGCTGCAACAGATCGGAGAAGCCATCGTGTCCTTCGAGGCCGCGCAACAAGCACTGCCGGCTACACAGGCGCCTGCGAATGATCACTTTTTGTTAGGTCTTACCTATAGCAATACGTATTTTTCTGCCCATGTGCATTTATTACCATATCTCGACCTTGGCGTTCTATACAATGAGTTAAATGTCAATTCTCCGATAGCATTCTCGCGTAACCCCGATTTGCTTCCCGCAGCCACGAGGACACCCATTGAAGTGTTCCTGTGTCCCTCTGACGGTGAGTCAAGAGGGACAAATTACCGGGCTTGTACTGGCCCTGCCGCGTACGCAATAAACGGCAAGCTTGATCCGGAAGGGGGCCTCGGGGCATTTCCGACACTGGAGAGGGTGCGTACCAGAGATATTAGAGACGGACTAAGTTGTACGGTCTTCATGTGCGAAAAGCGAAAGTCGTCGGGTCTACCGCATTCCTTTCAAGAAAATGATTTCTGGTTTAGCGGTGCTTACGATTTTTTCGGATATCAGCCCTCTACTACTCAGGTCATAACGATATGTAACAGCCTTTCGGGTCAGCCACAGCATTATCAATCGAATTGTGGGAGAACATGGGCAATCACAGGCTATGATTTCACGTTGTATAATCATGCGGTTACGCCAAATGCAGATTGTTTTGACTGTTCAGTTCAATCATATGCCGGAACGGATGGAACTCCATCTGGAGGTGGCGTCTACAAGGCTAGTAGCTACCATAGGGGGGGGGTGAATTGTGTCTTTGGGGATGCCCATGTTCAATTCGTGTCCGACAGTATTGACTTGAATGTGTGGCGAGCGTTATCAACGCGCGCCGGCGGAGAAGTGGTTAATGTGCCTGGCGGATAATGTTTTGAGAATTGTTCGGTTTGGTTCAATGGTTGCCCGGGCATCACGAGTCTGCCAATTGAATCTGTCTTGCCTCCGCTGGAACTGGAATTCTGGACTTGTTGGGTTAGCATAGACCAGACCGGAGGTCGATTCCATATCCCACACACGTCGACACTTTTCAGCGGAACAGAAAGCACAGGTTGTCCGCCGGCATTTGGCCGGGAAGGAGGCGGTCTCCGACCTGGCGGGCGAACTCAAGATCCAGCCCATTTTGATCCATCTGTGGGTCAAGCAGGTTCTCGAACTGGTTGAGCGGGCCTTCGAGAAGTCTCCGGGCCACCACCGCGCGACCCAGGCCAAGGACCAGAGGATCGGGCAACTCGAGGCCAAAATCGTTCAGAAGAACGAGGTGATCGCCGAACTCATGGAGGAGAACGTCCGCGCAAAAAAAGCCACTGGGGGACTTTAAAGGGAGTTTGGGTTCCCCACGACGTTCGCGACCAGATTGTCGATTACGTCAATTACTGGACGTAAGCGTCCCGCCGATCCAGTGGGGCAGCGGGCAGAGTCGGGTGCCGGCAGATGCCGATGGGTTTGGGGGAAGGAGCCCAAACCATGGTTGGTGGCAGCAATCGTCACGGAGCGGCGGCGCGTTGGCGCGAGAGGTTGGATCGTTGGAAGCGGTCCGGGCTGACGATCACGGAATTCTGCCGGCGTGAACGGGTGAGCCTGCCGTCCTTCTTTTCCTGGCGCAAACGCCTGGCTGCGGAATCCGCGTCGACGCTACACAGGCGGTCCGGCAGCGGCCCTCGGTTCATACCGGTGGAAGTGGTCGATGGTCCCCCGATGACTCCGGCGTCGGCCTCTCGACTCGGGATCGGTTCCACGTGGCCTGTGGTGGAGGTCGTCTTGCCTCGTGGTGTCACTGTGAAGGTTGGCACACACGTCGACGAGCAGGACTTGCGACAGATCCTGCGGGCCGTCGTCGCGGAGACGGCCGGATGTTGAGTCTCCCGTCGTCAGTGAAAATCCTTTTGTGTGCAGTGCCGGTGGACCTGCGTCGGAGCTTCGACGGTCTCGCGGCCATCGCGCGCGACGGATTGGGCGAGGACCCGCTCAGTGGCCATTGGTTCGTGTTTCGCAATCGGCGTGGCGATCGGGTCAAGATTCTGATGTGGGACCGCGACGGACTGTTGCTGGTCTATAAGCGACTCGAAGAGGGGACCTTCCGATTCCCCGCGGTGTCCGCGAATGCCAAGAGCGCATTGGTGACGACGCAAGAGTTGTCCCTGTTGCTCTGGGGCATCGATCCGTCGAGCGTCGTCCGCCAGAAACGGTACTCGCGACCATTGGACACGACCAATCCCGCTGTCGCCGTGCGCTAAGCGCCACATGGCGACAACGATCTCGTCGCTGGCAGGGCAATATCCGACGGTCACTGACCAGCATCGTGACTGGCTGACGATCTGCATCTCTGTCTCGCGTGCCACCCAGGTATGTGCACAGCGCGGCTCGGGTGCCAGCGCCTGTCGGAACGGTTTTCGGGAAAATCGGAAATACGAAAAGATTTCTCAGGCAAAGCCGGAATCGGTGCGTATCTCATGTGTACATGAGCACGGACGTCCAACTACTCCCTGACCTGAATCAGTTGCCCGACGATCCGGCGGCGTTGAAAAAGATCCTTGCCGACTTGTGCCAGGTTGTGCAGCAGAAGACCGCTCGCATTGAGCAGCTCGAGCATCAGATGGACCTGCTGGTGAAACGATTGCTGCAGCCGTCCAGCGAGAAGATCGATCCGCGACAACTCGCGCTGTTTGCCGATCTGGATTCTGGCGATCCCCAGGTTCCGCCTGCGGAGGCACCCGCGCACAATCATGAGAAATCGCCTCGGAAACGCGATGCGCACGGACGCCGGCGGCCTCCGCACACACTGGAACGCGAGGTTCACCTCCACGATCTGTCGGATGCGGAAAAGGCGGCTTTGGGCGGCGTAGAGAATCTCGTCTGCATCGGCGAAGATATCACCTGCACGTACGAATGGCG
>JAFEBR010000751.1 GCA_018242565.1 Planctomycetota bacterium
GCTTCGATTGTTCCTTGGGCAGATGGCAATGTCAATGCCGCGAAACGTGTGTCTCGCTGAACCGGCGCAGGTCGAGGCGAACGCGACGCGCAGCCCCTCACGCCTCAACTTGCCGTTCGATTCCCGGACCTGACACGCCGCAGAGTCGCACCTGGTTTTCGAGCCGTAGAGTCAGAGTCCAACGACACTGGCAGGCGTGCGCTACCGAGAGGCAGGATGGACCTTCAAATTCTATGGAACTGGCGCATCAACCGAAGGTCCAGTTGCAGCAGGGACGCCGAAAATGAGGGCCCTGCGGGCAGATCAGAATAAACGTCGGGAAACCGAGACCGAGTTCGTTGACGGCAGAACGGCGGTCGCTAAAATGGGGCTTTCCTGGCTCCGTAGCTCAGTCGGTTTAGAGCGCTGGCCTGTCACGCCAGAGGTCGCGGGTTCAAGTCCCGTCGGAGTCGCTTACAAAGCTTTGCGGTTTCTCAACTATCGCCTCAAACAGCCCGACGCCCTGTCGGGCTGTTTTCGTTGATGGAATCTCGCTGAGCGGAAACGCGACGATTTTCACGTTTCACGGAATCTCGACTATCGCCTCGCCCAGCCTGACGCCCTGTCAGGCTGGTCTCGTTGATTCCCGTCGGAGTCGCTTAAAAAGCTTTGCGGTTTCTCAACTATCGCCTCAAAGAGCCTGACGCCCTGTCAGGCTCTTCTCGTTGATGGAATCTCGCCGAGCGGAAACGCGACGATTTTCAACTTCCACGGAATCTCGACTATCGCCTCGCCGAGCCTGACGCCCTGTCAGGCTGTTTTCGTGGGCACTGGCACAAAAAACGGGCACGGAATCGGGTGAGTGGTCGCCGGGTCAAACGCTTGCAGCGGCGCGACACGTTCGGAAGAATAGATCCGTCGCGTGCGCTCAGTCTGAATGTCTGTGGCAAGCGTCTGCTCTTCTGTGTCAGTCGTTTGAAGTCACGATGGGGCGATGAGCGCTGGATCGCCGAGTGGCCTGTCTCCAAGAAAGTTGTCGGTCGATGATGGATATGCCGCGGGGTCTGACCGGAAACCAGTGTGTTCGAGGGCTTATCGGGGTGGGGTTGCTGCTGACGCTGCTCGGTGGCGGTCAGCCCGCACTGCTGGCGACGGAGCCCACCGCGGCGGTTGAGCCAACAGCCAGTGACCCGTTTGCCACCCAGGCGGTGTGGTCGATCGAGATCACGCTGACACCCACCGAATTCGCCGCCCTGCCACCGCGGCGGGCGCGGGGCATGTTCGGATTTGGTCCGCTCGGTCAAGCCGCGCTCTCAAAAAACGCCGACGGGACTGAACGCCAGGTCCACCGCAACACGTTCGGCATGGATCTGCCCTGGACCCAGGCCACCGTCCGGATTGGCACCGAGAGCTTCACGAACGTGGGGTTGCGGTACAAAGGGAACGGGACCATTGGCGACGCCTCGCGCACCATCAAGAAATCGCTGAAGATCGATTTCGATCACTTCGGAGGTGAAGCACGCTACCAGGGACTGAAAACAATTAACCTGCATTGCGAAGTGGCCGATCCCAGCAAATGCCGTGAAACGGTGGGGTACGCGCTGTATCGGGCCGCCGGGGTCCCGGCCCCGCGCACGGCACTCGCGGAGGTGTTTCTGAACGTCCCGGGCAAGCACGACCATGAGTTTCTGGGAGTCTACACGGTCGTCGAACAACTCGACAAAGCCTTTCTGCGGACCCATTTTGGTTCGGAAAAAGGCCTGCTGATGAAACCCGAAGGGGTCCGCGATTTCGAGGGGCGCGAAGACAACCGCGCCGGCTACCACAAACGTCTGGAAATGAAGCGCGAGGCCACCCCTGAAGAACTGCAGCGTCTGCAGGACTTCGCCCGCCTGGTCGAAAACGGCAGCGACGACGAGTTCGCGCAGCAGATCGGCTCGTTCCTCGACATCGAGAACTTTCTGCGATTTCTGGGTGTCACGGCGTTCGTGGCCAACCCCGACAGCTTTTTCGTGCTGGGGCACAACTATTACGTCTACCTGCACCCGACCACCAACAAGCTGCATTTCATTCCCTGGGATCTCGACCGGTCGTTCGCCAACTTTCCGCTGCTGGGGACCAACCGGCAGCAGATGAAGCTGAGTTTTCAGCACCCGTACCCCGGCCCTCACAAGATGACCGACCGGGTGCTCAAAGTGCCGGCGGTCGCCGAGCGGTATCGGCAGATCCTGGAAGAGTACCGGTCAAAGACCTTGACCAAGGACTGGCTGCTGGCCCAGGTCCGCACGGCTGAACAGGCGGTCGCGGAATTGCGTGAGCGTGACCAGCAGGCCGCCACCGCCCGGAAAGACCCCGAAGCCGGGATGGGTCCCTTCGCCATGTTTGGCCGGCCCCCAGAACTCACGACGTTCATGGAAAAGCGGTTTGAATCGCTCGAGCAGCAACTCGACGGACGCAGCACGGGATTCGTCCCCAAATCGGGATTTGGGCAGGGAGGACTGAAAATGGGGAGCATCGTCTCCGGTCATGTGCTGGAGACACTGGATGCGGATCATGACGAAGTGCTGTCGCGCGAGGAATGGACCGCCGCGATCCGCAGACTGTACGAAACCCGCGTGCTGGCGGGAGAGACGGGAATCACGCAGAAACAGGTGTCCGACGCCATCAACGAGATGTTTCGCAACCCGGAGGAAACGCCCGCCCAGGGCAAATCGCAAGGCCTGCGCATGGGGGACTTCATGGCCGCCGCCATCGTGCGGCGGGCCGATGCCGACAAAAATGGCCAACTCACCGCGGAGGAACTGCTGGGGACCGCCGAGACTCTGTTCGATAAATATGACCCCCAAAAATCGGGAAAGCTCGATGACGGAGGACTGGCGGATCTGCTGAACGAGCTGTTTCCCGTCCCGAATTTTGGTGGTCCGCCTGGCCAGAAACCGGAAACGCCCTGAACCCCGCGGTGCGGTTCACGCAGACGACGTGCCGGGGTCTCGATCCGGCCTGCTGTAGGCCCACCGGCGATCGGCCCCCCGGCCATTATCTGTCCACCCACAACGCGGCAGCGACTTCGGTGTACGACAGCCCCCCGGACCTGCCATGGCACATCGGGGTGGCCATCGCGGTTTCGAGCGCATTTGCACATTTTACGCCATGTTTTCTGGCAAAAGATCCGATTTTAACGCCGCTAGCGGGCCGTCGTACGCATCTCGATGACGGGGTCGCGCCGACGGGGGACAAATCGTTCGCGGGACGGGTGGACACAACCCGGAATTTGTGATCGGCTGCTTGTGACGGCCCGATTTCAGAAGTAGAGTGGAAGTGAGGCGAAATGGCCGTCCCCCCAATTGCCGGGTGGTGCCGGCGGGACGCCAGAATTGACAGCCGCAGAGGAATGCCGCAGAGGAATGACGATGGCCCGCGACCCTGACGATCGAGCTGATGCGAAAGATCCTGAAAAACAACCCTCGGCCAAGCGGCAAACCGCGCGGCCCCGACGGGTGGTGCTGGGGGACACGTCTCCCCGGTTGACTCCCGCGGCGATTGAATCAAACGTGGTCAGCGACGCGACCGCCGCGGCTCAAGAATCGATGACGGCAGCAGTGCGGGACATCATCAGCAGCAGCCCGCAGCATGACATTCCGGCCCTGGCCCAGTCGTTAAAGACCATTTTGACCCAGGCGGCCCCGGAAGACGCCGCGGTGTTGCGCGAAGTGCTGCAGGCGGAAGCCGATGGCACCGCGCCGCCCGAAGACGCCACCCACGAAGACGACGTTCTCGCCAGTGGCTGGCGGACGGGAGCCTATCCGTACAAGAACCTGCTGTCGCGCAAGAGCTACGAAAAGCAGAAATACCAGTTGCAGGTCGAACTGCTGAAACTGCAGGCCTGGGTCAAATCGACCGGGCAGAAGGTTGTGATCCTGTTTGAAGGACGCGATGCGGCCGGCAAGGGGGGCACGATCAAGCGGTTCATGGAACACCTCAATCCCCGCGGTGCCCGAGTGGTCGCGCTGGAAAAGCCCAGCGAAGTTGAACGCGGGCAATGGTACTTCCAGCGGTATGTGCAGCACTTCCCCACCGCCGGCGAAATCGTGATGTTCGATCGCTCGTGGTACAACCGGGCCGGCGTCGAACGGGTCATGGGGTTCTGCAGCAACGACGAATACCAGGAGTTCTTACGGCAGACGCCCGAATTCGAACGGAACCTCGTCCGCAGCGGCGTGCATCTCATCAAGTTCTGGTTCTCGGTCAGCCGTGAAGAACAGCGACGACGGTTCAAAGAACGTGAAGCCCATCCCCTGAAGCAGTGGAAGCTGTCCCCCATCGACGTCTCTTCGCTCGATAAATGGGATGCCTACACCAAGGCCAAGGAAGCGATGTTCTTTTACACCGACACGGCGGACGTCCCCTGGACGGTGATCAAGTCGGACTGCAAGAAGCGGGCACGCCTCGCCGCCATGCGGTACGTGCTGCATCGTCTGGCGTACAAAAACAAATCGAACAGTCGGGTCGGGGATCTCGATCCGTTGATTGTGGGCCGGGCGCACGTCGTGTTTGAGCGGGGCGAAAAATACGGCGACCTGCCCGAGTGAGATTTCGAGCGCGATCACCGAGACACTGCGGCGACGCCTGCCGCCGCAGTGGGCGTCCTGCTTTGAGCGGCTGACAGGCTTGGACTGCGCGCCAATTCTGGGTGACACGCTCAGCGTTTCCAGGCGCACTCTCTGACGGCAACGGCCAGGCTGGTCCGGACGGCGGGCACTGCGCCTCGATGCATCGCGGCCCCCAGGCTGATTCCGCTCGCGCGGGTAAGAGTCGTCTGGGAGGGAACCCTGCCGCACGCCACAAAAAAAGCACGCCGACGGCCGGTCGGGCCATCGGCGTGCGGTGGTCGGTGGCTGACTATTCCGGCATGGTGATCGAGATTGCGAAATCGTCGAAGTCGCTGCTCGACGGATTCAGCTTGCCCACGCCATGGAGCAGCGTGGAGATGTTGCCCGCC
>JAFEBR010000752.1 GCA_018242565.1 Planctomycetota bacterium
GGCCCCGCAGGGGGAACGATTCGATCCACGTTAAATTGATGTTGGTTTTTCTGATTAACTGCAGCGAATCGGCCAGTGTCCCTGGTTTGTGCGGAATCTGCAAGAGCACGGCGGTCTTATCGTCGCCACTGGGTTTCGTGGCCTCGTCGCCAATCACCGCGAACCGGGTCACGTTGTTGCAGTTGTCCTCGATATTTGGGGCCAGAATCTGCAGATCGTACTGTACCGCCGCCTGGCGACTGGCCACAGCCGCCGCGCCGAATTTGTCGCGGGCCAACTGCGCCGCTGTCGACGTGCTGGTGACCTCAATCTGTCGGGCCTGCGGCATATTGCGACTCAACCATTCGCGACATTGCGACAGCGCCTGAGGCTTACTGTAAATCTCGGTCACTTCGCCCCGCTGACAGCGGGCCATCAGGTTGTGATGAATCGCCAGTTGCACTTCGCCACAGATCTTCAGCGGCAGCCGCGTGAACATGTCGAGCGTGTCGACAATCCGTCCATCGGTGCTGTTTTCGATCGGAGCAATCCCATAGTCGGCGTGGCCGCGGTTGACCTCTTCAAACACGGCAGCAATGCTGCTGACCGGCATCAACGAAGCCGACGTGCCGAAGCGTTCGAGGGCTGCCAAGTGTGTAAAGCTATATGCCGGGCCTAGATACGCAATTCGCAGCGTCTTGACCAGGTTACGGGCCCCGGTGATCAGCTCGCGGAACATGCCGCGGACCGACGGCTCGTGCAAGGGCCCCGGGTTGCCGGCGTGCAGCAGCTCGTTGAGCGTCTCATCGACGACCGGGGAAAACAGAGACTTGTGTGGGTTTTCCTGTGATTCGATGTGTTTGACGGTCAGTTGCGCGCGGCGGTTCGCGAGCTTCAGAATCTCTTTGTCGAGACGCTGAATCTCGGCTTCCAGGGCCGCACTTGCGGCCTGCTCTTTATGTGAGGAGGTGGAGGCCGCGTGAGACTTGGGTTTGGGCGATTTGGCAGAGGTGGATTTAGCCCGTTTGGGGTCTTTCTTAGCCATTCGCGCCTTTCGGGCAAGTTGGGATGCCAACGCCTGGGCTGGGTCAACCAGCACCGTTCGTAGTGGGATACAAGAGCCGGATAATTTTTGTACTGACAGCAATCTTGAGTGTCAAGCAGCCCGTCTGACCGGACCGGGCAAAAATCCCGAGAAACGCCGAACATTCCGCCTCGCCGCCCGCCTCTCGCCATTTTGGCAGCCAGCCAGTCATGGTCCGGCGGACCGCCTCTTGCCAAAATGGCACTCAAATTCCAGGCAGATTTTCCGACACAAACCGCGACACGCAGTAAATCATTGCGATTCATTCACTTACAGCTTTTTCACCGAGACTCGCCGCGCCGGCATGCGCTTTGCCTAAGAGGTAGATCAGTCAACGGTTACCACACGAAATCACCGAGCTTTACACCCTCGACTAGGGCCACGGCTCGGAGCGGTTTTCCATCAGCAGTACAGTCAACACAGGAGACGTATCATGGCGCAAGGCGAAAAGATCGTAGGTATCGACCTCGGGACCACCAATTCCGTGGTCGCCATTATGGAAGGTGGCGAAGCCAAGGTCATCGCCAACCTCGAAGGGAATCGCCTCACGCCCAGCGTCGTGGCTTTCACCGATAAGGGCGACATCCTGGTCGGCGACCCGGCCAAACGGCAGGCGGTGACTAATCCCAAGCGGACCATTTACTCAATCAAGCGGTTCATGGGCCGTCGGCACTCTGAAGTTGCTTCGGAAGAGAAAATCGTGCCCTACGAAGTCATCGGGGGTGCCAGCGACTATGTCAAAGTCAAAGTCGGCGACAAACAGTTCACTCCGCCGGAAATCTCGTCGCACGTGCTGCGAAAGCTGAAAGAAGCGGCCGAAAGCTACCTGGGTCACAAGGTGAACCGGGCGGTGATCACCGTTCCCGCGTACTTCAACGACGCTCAGCGACAGGCGACCAAAGACGCCGGTCAGATCGCCGGTCTCGAAGTTGACCGCATCATCAACGAACCGACCGCGGCCGCTCTCGCTTACGGCCTGCAGAAAAAGAAAGAAGAAAAAATCGTCGTGTTCGACCTGGGGGGCGGCACGTTCGACGTGTCGGTCCTCGAAGTCGGCGACGACGTCGTCGAAGTGCTCAGCACCAACGGCGACACCCACCTGGGGGGCGACGACTTCGACGAAGAACTGATCAACTTCATCGCCGATCGGTTCAAGAAAGAAAACAACATTGACCTGCGGAAAGATCCCATGGCCCTGCAGCGGTTGCGTGAAGCGGCCGAAAAGGGCAAGAAGGAACTCTCTTCGTCGCAGACGACCGACATCAACCTGCCGTTCATCACGGCCGATGCGTCGGGCGCCAAGCACCTGCAGATGACCATCACCCGTGCCGAGTTCGAAAAACTGGTCGATCACCTGATCGAACGCTGTCGCGGCCCCGTGGAAAAAGCCCTGGTTGACGCCAAGCTGAAACCCGGCCAGATCGACGAAATCGTGCTGGTGGGTGGCTCGACCCGCGTGCCCAAGGTTCAGGAACTCGTCCGCAAGATGTTCAACAAAGAACCGCACAAGGGGGTCAACCCCGATGAAGTCGTGGCCGTCGGGGCCGCCATTCAAGGCGGGATCATCGCCGGCGACGTGAAAGACGTGGTACTGCTCGACGTCACCCCGCTCTCTCTCGGGATCGAAACCGAAGGGGGTGTGATGACCGTCCTCGTGGAACGCAACACCACCATTCCGACCGAAAAGAAAGAAACCTTCAGCACCGCGGCCGACAACCAGACCGCCGTCACGGTGCGGGTGTTCCAGGGCGAACGGAAAATGGCCTCGGACAACCGCCTGCTCAGTCAGTTCAACCTTGAAGGCATTCCCCCGGCTCCCCGCGGCATGCCGCAGATTCAGGTTTCATTCAATATCGACGTGAACGGCATTCTGAACGTTACGGCGAAAGACCTGGGAACTGGCAAAGAGCACAACGTGAAGATCGAGAAATCGAGCGGTCTCTCGGAATCCGAAATCGAGAAGATGAAGAAGGATGCCGAACTGCACGCCGACGAAGACGCGAAGAAGCGAAAACTCGCCGAAGCGCGGAACAAGGCGCACAGCCTGATCCACCAGACCGAGAAACTGCTGAAAGAGCACGCCGACAAACTCGATGCCGGTTCGAAAGCGGCCATTGAGGGCGCTGTCGCCAAGGTGAAATCCAAAGCCGATGGCGACGATGCCGATGCGATTTCGCAGGCGATCGAAGAACTGGAACAGGCCGCCCATGCGATGTCGAAGCAGATGTACGAACGCGGCGGTCCGGCACCTGCCGGGGCGGCCGAAGGCGGCCCCCAGGCTGGTCCGCAAGAAGAAGTCATCGATGCCGAGTTTGAGAAGAAAGACTAAGTCAGTTCGTAAGACTCCGGTCTCCGCTTCCCGGCCGCCCATTGCGGCCGGGAAGCTCAGCCGGTACCAGACCATCCCGCCTGCACGTCTTCCCCGACGTGTCCCGCCCGTTGAGTGCAACCCCCGGTTCTCGGGAGTTGCCAGATTCCGACACCTCGAACTCGAAATGACAGTTGCTCACGACACATTCGTGTGTCGTCGCGATCGGGGTGCGCCACCACACAGGAGACTTTTGTCATGGCCTTTCGATTCGATAAATTAACCGTCAAAGCCCAGGAAGCGGTCCAGCGGGCCCATGGTCTGGCACAAGACCTGGGCAATCCGCAATTGCTGCCCCTGCACCTCCTGGCGGCCCTCGTTCGCGAAGATCAGGGGCTCGTCAAACCTCTGCTGCAGAAAATCGGCACGAATCTCAAGCAGTTCGACTCCATCATCGATGGCGAACTGAAGCGACTGCCCAAGGTCTCGGGCGCTGGCGGTGACGTCGGCATGTCGCCGGCCACCCAGAAGGTCTTAGATGCCGCTCAAGACGCCTCGGCCAAGATGAAAGATCAATTCGTCTCGACCGAGCACCTGTTGCTCGCCTTGACGCAGGTCGATGACCAGGCCAAACGCCTGCTCGAAATGCATGGCGTCGAAGAAGCCGACGTCCTTACGGCCCTCAAAGGCGTCCGCGGCGGAC
>JAFEBR010000753.1 GCA_018242565.1 Planctomycetota bacterium
CCTTGGTGTTGATGTCGATCACCGGGTCAAAGTAGATGTCGACTTCGCCGAAAGACTCCTGCCGGGGAACCATTTTGAGACCAAGCCGCCTGCCATCGCCGGGCGTCTTGAAATCGGCGGCCAGCAACCAGAAACCGTCATTGTCTACGAATTTTGAATAATACAGGTGGGCAACCAAGGTCGAGTAGATTTCTCTGAGATTGCCTTTGATGCGGTAACTCACCAAGACCGGCGGATGTCCCGGGTTTTCCGGCTGCTCCTGCTTGTAAAGTGAAGGAAAGATCAACTGGCAATCGCCGTCGGTCTTCTCAGCGAAGCAGATGCCGTATTGTACCAGCATCTGCCGCATGGCGAGCAACACAATTTCTTCCTGGGCAGGCGGAAGTCGCGGCATGTTGTCGAACTTTAATTCGGCGTTAAGGACTTTCTGCTCGGCAATCGCCCCCATGTCGTCGACACGGTCGCGGATGCTCCGCGTGACGGCCGCGGCGTAACCGTTGATCCATTCAGGCTGAAGCAGAACAAAATCGCCGAATTCTAATTCGCGGATTAACCCAGGTCCGGCCAAAAGACCCACGACCGCGCGAAGTTCGTCGGGGGTGAATGATTCGGTGGGCAGCCGCATCTGCAACTGCTGCTTGAGCTCGTCAAATCGCAGCAAGACCTGGCCTGCATCACGCATGGCCACGATTTCGTCCTTGAGCGTTTTGAAGAGTCGCGGGCTCGACTTATGGGGAATCTCATCCCAAGCGATGGACTCGATGATCAGCCGGCGCAGCTCATCGCAACCAGCGCCACTGGCAGCGCTCGTCTCGATATAGCCGGCAAAACCCCGCTTGTCGCAAATCGCTTCCACGTCGCTTCGCGGTATCGTCAAGCCTCCCACGTCGCAACGCCCTGCGACGAGAATTCTCTTGAACGGGCGCCTGGCTGCTCGGCACAGGTCGCTATCCCAGCTGGCGATGTCGTCACGAATCGACTTGCTCTGTGGATTGAACACGAGGACGGCCAAGGCCGTTTCGTCCATGAAGACTCGATGGACGAGGCGGTAGTCCGCCTGTCCGGCAAAATCCCAGAGCCAGATTTCGCGTTCCTCGTCCGCACCGCCCAAAGATGCGTGCGGGAGTTGCAAGCGGGAGGCCCACTCCGCATATGGGGCGCCGAAACGTTTTGCCTGGTGCGCGTCGGTCGAGGCGATCGGGCGATTGGCGTCTACCTTGACGTTATGCACCAGGTAATTCGTCAAGCCGGTTTTGCCCGCACCGCTTTCCCCGACGAGCAGTACTTTGGCATTCGTGTAACTGACGTATTCGGTACCGGTACTCGTGTCGCTTTGGGGGGCCCCCGTCAGGTTCCAGACTCGCCAGACGCCGTTATCAGCCCCCGAAAACGCCTGCTTGCCGTCCGCCGACCACGCCACGCTCCAGACGCTAGCGGTGTGCCCTTGCAGGACGCGCAGGCAAATCCCCGTTCGCGCATCCCACAACCGCACAGTCTTATCTGACGAACCCGAGAGCACCTGCTGGCTGTCTGGCGACCACGCGACACTCCAGACGCTAGCGGTGTGCCCCTCAAGGACGCGCAGGCAGGTCCCCGTCCTCACATCCCACAACCGCACAGTCTTATCTGACGAACCCGAGAGCGCCAGCGTCCCGTCCGGCGACCACGCCACGCTCCAAACGCTGTCGGTATAACGTTCCAGGACGCGCAGGCAGTCTCCCCTAAGTGCATCCCAGAACCTCATTGTCTTGTCCTCGGAACCCGAGAGTGCCTGCTGGCCGTCCGCAGACCATGCCACGCTCCAGACACCATCGAGGTGCCCTTCCAGCACGCTCAGGCACTTCCCCGTCCGGGTATCCCACAAACGCACCGTCTTGTCCGCCGAACCCGAGAGCGCCTGCTGGCCGTCGGGCGACAACGCCACGCTCCAGACACAATCGGTGTGCCCCTCTAGCACGTGCAGGCACTTCCCCGTCTGCGCATCCCACACCCTGACCGTTTTGTCCTTCGAACATGAGAGCGCCTGCTTGCCGTCCGCCGAAAACGCCACGCTAATGACACTATCGGTGTGCCCTTCCAGCACGCGCAGGCAGTCCCCCGTGCCTGCATCCCACAAACGCACCGTACTGCCCGCCGAACCCGAAAGCACCTGCTGGCCGTCCGCAGACCACGCCACGCTCAAGACCCGATCTCTGTGCCATTCCAGTAGGCGCAGGCAGTTTCCCGTACGCGTATCCCACAAGCGCACCGTACCATCCACCGAACCCGAGAGCGCCTGCTTGCCGTCGGGCGACCATGCCACGCTCCAAACACCATCGAGGTGCCCTTCCAGCACGCGCAGGCACTTCCCCGTCTGCGCATCCCACACCCGGACAGTATTGTCCTTCGATCCCGAGAGCACTTGCTGGCCGTCCGCAGACCACGTCACGCTCAAGATGCGAGCGGTGTGCCCTTCCAGCACGCGCTGGCACTTCCCCGTGCGCACATCCCACAACCGCGCCCAATTGTCATCCGAACACGAGAGCGCTTGCTGGCCGTCCGCAGACCACGCCACGCTTAAGATAGGTCCGCCGTGCCCTTCCAGCACGCGCAGGCAGTTCCCCGTCCGCGCATCCCACAACCGCACCGTAGTATCTTCCGAACCGCTGAGCGCCTGCTTGCCGTCCGCCGACAACGCCACGCTCCAAACGCTGGCACTGTGCCCTTCCAGCACGCGCAGGCACTTCCCCGTCCGCGCATCCCACAACCGCACCGTTTTGTCCTCCGAACCGGAGAGCAACTGCTGGCCGTCCGCAGACCACGCCACGCTCCAGACGCTATCGCTGTGCCCTTCCAGCACGCGCAGGCACTTCCCCGTCCGCGCATCCCACAACCGCACCGTTTTGTCCTCCGAACCCGTGAGAGCGTGCTGGCCGTCGGGTGAAAATACGACGCTTCGGACTGCCGCGGTATGCCCGAGCGAAAACGCCCTTGTTGGTGGCACCCCTTGTACGGGGGCCGGCGCCTTGGTTACGGGCACGGTTTCACCGCCCGCCACGCGGCGACAGTGGTCGCGCAGCCGTTCGTACGCTGCTTCTGATTCTTGGTTGTAGTCGATCGCCAAATACTGCCGCAGCGTCTCTTCGATCTCGTGATCGTCGAGCAACACCGGTACGAACCGCCGGTCGCGGTTGTTCGGATCGCGAAACATGAAAGTGTTCGCCTCGAACTGCCCCCATTCCGACGCCGCATAGCTCTTCGACCAGCAGATCGCCAGCACACGAGACGCCCGCAGGCCATTTTTAATCGCCAGCGGAATCGAATCGCCCGGTTGGATTACGTCTTCATCGAGCCAGACGCGGATGCCGTCCTTCGCGAGTTTTTTCGCCAGCTTGCGCATGGTCGGTTTGTCCTGGTTGCTGTGGCTCAGAAACAGGTCGAATTCAAACGGTCCCGACACAACAATACCTCACCGTCAAGTAAAACCTCGCTGGCACAGCCTTATCCGACCCTCGTGCATTGACAGATCTTACTCATGGCCAAACCCGCCCCGCAATGTGCAACACCGGGGTCCCTCGGCTTGCTACTACCATTTGCGTCGGGACTGCCGGATCAGCATGCTTTCGCAGTGGACATTCTGCGCGCGATGCGCCCAACATCAACTAACGCATCACCCGCTGTTCGCGAGGAAGACGCTGAAATCGTCGAGCAGTTGGGCATTTTTCGATGCCTCCTCGACGGCCTTGAGTTCCGACAGGCCGAGCCAGAAATCCTTGCCGTCGGATTTCCGTTTGACATGAGCACCGAGGTCATCGCCCGCATACAGCATCCATTCGGAACTCACCTCTTCATCAATTTCCAGCAATTCGTAGCGATCCTGGAATGAGGGCTGGTCCTTTATCAGGCGATCGTACTCGGCGCGACTGAAGCCGCCAAAGATGTATGGCTCTTCCCAGCCAAAATCCTCAACACCGGTCACCTCGCAGGGCAATTCCAGCGAGCGCTGCAAATGTTCGTAAAATGAGTGTACCTGTTCGGCCAACGACTGGGACTTTCCATCGCCCACAATTGCCTGAATTCGCATCCATTGCGCGTCCATGATTTGCTCCGCTCCCGTATTCCAGATCCGATGTACCAGAGGCCCGGAAAATTGCGGTCCACAAGCACACCGCAGCCAGGTGTCGGGCTGACAACCCCGTTCTGATCCGGATGGGTTTCAGCATACCGCACGCCTTTCCGACGTCAAACCCATCACGATTCCCAACAGCCGAATCGATTGAACGAAACGTGCTGGGGACCCGTCGACCTCTGACACCGCAGGGGTGTCCCGCCGCCTCGATCGGGCTGCCGTGGCGTCGGATGCCTGCGCTGGTCACGTGGAACAGCGCGGAGGGCCCATTGTTTTACTCCAAACCCTGCGTGAGGTCGTTCAGATCCTGCGGAATGATATCGTGGCTGGCGAGAATGGCACGTTGATCTCGATCCAGGACTGGCGCAATGCCCACGAACTGCTGGGTCCAGCCCTGGTATTTCGGCAGGGCGTGCAGGAATCGCGCGACATGCTGCTTAAAGTTGTTCACGTCAGAGATCAGCTTGCCTGGGGAGCGCTTGCAGGAACCAAACCGAATCGTTTCCGTCCCCTCATTGACGGCCACGAGATCGATTTCGGTATCTGCCTTATCCCAGAACCCTTGAATTCGATGGGTCATCGGAAAATCGCCCAACCCCTTGCGACTGCGCTCTTCGTAGAGCAGGCCCGCCAGTTTCTCCAGAGCCCCCCCTTCCACCTCGGCCAACCGCTCGTCGGCTTCAGCGACCAGTTCTTCAAGGGGCCGAAACGCAATGGCGGACACCGGATTGGCCAGCGCCGCGAGCCATGACCTGAGAAAATTGTCGGTCATGTAGTAACGACTGCGCTTGGCTTCCGGCCTGGCGAACACGGGCAGCTTGCGTTCGATCAGCCCGAATCGCTCCATCAGCACCTTCAGGTAGCCACCCACCTGCGTATCCGAATTCCCGCTGGCTTCCCGAATTGCTTGCACCAGTTCGTTGTGCATACGCCCCGGATTTCGCGCGACGAACTTCAGGACCACGTCGTAGCGCCCCCGCAGTTCACGCAGGAACCAATTCTCGGCTTCTGACCGAAGTGGCGACGAACTCTCGAAGAAGATCCGCCGGAGTGTCGTCTTACGGTCCGCGGCCAGTACATTCTGTTCGAAGCAGTCCCGATAGAACTTCGGTACCCCCTCGAACAGGTTCCACAGAAACAACAGTCGCTGCGGACTTGGCTCGGCATGATCTTTGAGAATCGACAGAATCGAGCCAATGTCGAGATGCGTCAGATTGATCGTGTCGGTGACGCGGTTGTAGAGAGGTGCCGTTCGATCTTCGAGCAACGCCACCATCTCGGTGTGGACCGATCCCAGAACGATCAGCCCGCCGTGGACCCGATCGGCCTTCGCGGCCAATCGATCGACACTCGCCTGCAAGTACGAGCAGAACGGCTCGTACCCCTTGCGATTGAAGTATTGAAACTCGTCGAGAACCAGCAGGAAGCCACCTTCAGCCATCGACTCCAAGAGCTTCGCCAGTTGCAACAGGTCATGGGGGCGGGGGTACCGGCTCGCAGGAATTTGGAACGTTTCCAGGGCGTCATTCACCGCCGACAGCACGCCGCCCGGTTCCGAGTCGGGAATCTGCACGTAGAAAACCGGCTGATTGCTCCTGAGTTCCTGCATCGCCTGCTGGATCAAAGTCGTCTTGCCGATCCGGCGACGCCCCGTCACTTTGGCGAAGAACCACCGCTTACGGCCCAGCATCCGCTCCAAATCCGCAAGCTGTTCCTTGCGACCGTAAAACTTCCAGTCGGCCATGCCATCACCGAGAGATAAAGCGGCCTTATCAAATTAAGATAAAGACGTTTTACCTTAACTCGATTTCGATAGCAAGTCCATTTGCATGAATAAGTTACGAAACCACTGCCCAATCAGAAATTCGTCTCCAGCCAGCCTCCCAACCTGGGATTCCGGCCCAATAATACGCTCCTCAACCGACTGGTCAGCCGCCTTCCGGCCCCAATTCGTCCGCAGTCGCGTCCGACCGGCCTGAGCCCCCAACCTCCCCAGAGATCGACCAGTCTCCGAAAAATAATCCCCATATCAAATGTAGTGGAAAAATTCAGGTACCAGTCCTTACACCGTAAGGACTTATGTCGACGAATGGGGAAGGTGGGTTACGTCAATCCGTGTCGAACTTGGCCCGGCAATCCGTCCAGCCACAGGCCGGCGTATCCACGTTGCACGACCCAATTCACCTTGTTTCCACCTTGCGGAACGAATGGCCGGTCTTCAATCCGACCACAAACAGGACCAGCGCCACCGCTCCCAGGAAGAACACGGTGTCCCCCGGCACTCGCAGCCAGCGCAGGGTCTGCATCCACGATGTCTGCATGAACTCCGGGCTGCGGGCATACCAATAGCCGTGCTCGACCGAGGCCCAGGTCTGCATCAGCCCCACAGGCAGCAGGCTCAACAGGCACATCATCAGCAGCCCGCCGTTGAGCGCCCAGAACGAGAACTTGAGCAGGCCGTCTTTCCACTCCCGGCCGGGGATCAACGCCCGCAGGCACACCAGCATCAGGCCTATGCCCAGCATTCCATACACGCCGAACAATGCCGCGTGGCCGTGCAGCGGTGTCGTGTTGAGCCCCTGCATGTAGTACAGGGCAATCGGCGGGTTAATCATGAACCCGAACAGTCCCGCCCCGATCATGTTCCAGAACGCCACCGAGACGAAGAAGTAAATCGGCCACTTGTATCGCTGCACCCACGGGGTGAGCCGCGACCGCCGCAGGTCCTCCATTGCGTCGAAGCCGATCAGTGTCAACGGCACGACTTCGAGTGCGCTGAACACCGACCCCCAGGCCAGAGCGACCGTGGGCGTACCCGAAAAATACAAATGATGGCACGTCCCGATGATACCCCCCGACAGAAAGATCGTGGCCGACAACAAGGCCGACGCGGCGGCGATCCCCGGCCGGATCAAGCCCAGCCGCATGAAGAAGAAGGCAATGACCGTCGTCGCAAAGACCTCGAAGAACCCCTCGACCCACAGATGCACAACCCACCACCGCCAGTATTCCACCTGAGAGAGATGGGTGTGCTGGCCCCACGTGAGCCCAGCACCGTAAAAGAGCGCGATAGCGGTGGTCGCGACGGTGAGCAATGCCACTAACTGTCGTGCCTCTCCCTGTTTCTTCAGGGCCGGGAGCAACGCACGAACCATCAGCAATAGCCACAGCAATA
>JAFEBR010000754.1 GCA_018242565.1 Planctomycetota bacterium
ACACCGCGCGATGGGCCCCCGAGATTAGACGCTGAATCCCTCGGGCACTGAAGAGTCAATGCCCCCAGCGAGATGAGTCTCGGAATTCTCGCCCGGGCGATCGACACCATGAATCCGGACCCGCTGCCCCACGATTTCCAGTCGGCCCTGGGCGTACATCCGAATCGCCTCGGGATACGTTCGACACTCAGCCGCGAACACGCGAGCGGCGAGACTGTCGGGCGTATCGTCTTCCTGAACCGGGACGGCCGCCTGAGCAATAATGGGACCATGGTCGTACTGGTTGTCCGCGAAATGGACAGTACAGCCACTGACCTTGGCGCCTCGAGCGAGAACGGCTTCATGCACTTTATGGCCGTAATATCCCGCGCCGCAGAACGACGGAATCAAGGCCGGATGCACGTTCACCACGCGGTGCTGGAAATCGAGCGGAACTTGAATCAACGACAAGAAGCCGGCTAACGTGACCAGGTCGACATGAACTTCCCGGCAAAGTCGAAAGATCGTCTCTGAAAAGTCGCCCACGCTGGCAAATGCACGACGCTCGACAACTTCGCAGCGAATCCCGAAGTTCCGGGCCCGGGCCACTCCGCCACAGTTTCCGCGACTGGCAATGACGAGAGGAATCTCCGCAGTCAGTTTGCCGGCGACAATCTGCTCGACGAAGTTGGCCAAGGTCGTGCCGCCGCCCGAAATCAGCACGCCGAGCCGAATCGGTCGCGAAAATGGCTGCGGGACCGGACGAACCCCCGGTTGCGACTCCGTGGAAGACATTCCCGAGTGATTGGGTTGGTGAACTCCCTCAGCCATGCCATTCCTTTACGACGAATCGTGTCTGCCGTGGATCTTGCAGAGGCGTCCGAACGGCGTCAGTCCCGTCACAGTCCGCTGCGACAGCGGTGCAGTTCCAGCCCCTTACCAGGCGGCTATTATAGACGCTCGTACCGGGCGCACACCCCAACGCAGCCCAGAACTTACGGAAACCGGCGCACGTTCAACCAGGCTGCGGTCGTTTCGCTCAAACGCTGGACGTCGCCCTGTCACTATCGGCCGAACAGCACGTTCGCCGCTGACTGAAAACCCCGGGACCTACCGGGAACAAGTTACCCGATTTGGCGAATCTCATTGCCCAGACTCAAGTTGCGACAAATCACGCCAGACAATTGCGTTGACACACTTTTCCGAATTCTTATAATTCCCCAAGTTTACCGCATCTATCGCCATCGTTTCGAACGGTCGAACGGTGATTGCCTGTCGCTGAAAAGGAAAGAGACAAGTCATGGCCGAACATATTGCCGAGTTCACGGACGCGAATTTTCAGACCGAAGTGCTCGAAAGCGCCGTCCCGGTCCTGGTGGATTTCTGGGCTCCCTGGTGCGGTCCCTGTAAAGCACTGGCTCCGACGATTGACGCCCTTGCCAAAGAATTCGCCGGCAAAGTTCGAGTCGGGAAATTGAACACCGACGACAATCCTTCGACCCCGTCGAATTACAACATCAGCGGGATCCCCACGGTGATTCTGTTCAAGGGTGGCGAAGTGGTGGGGAAAATCGTGGGCCTGGCCAGCAAGGACAAGCTCACAGCCTCGTTGAATCAGTTGCTGTAATTCTCGTCGGCTGGAGCGCCCCGCGCGTTCGCCAGGGAAAGGAATCCCGGCATGAACGAACCGTCACCTCTGGACCATGGATCCTCTGCGCCGTTGCCCGAGAATTCCGCAACGGCCAATGAGGAATCCATTGAGGTGACACTGCGCCTGGACGGTCCGCATTCGCAGCCCGGGGGGCCAGCCCCCCACGCCGAACGACTCGAAACGGCCGCCGTCCGAAATTTTCCGGCGCGTGAGATCCCTCTCGAGAGTATGGGCGGATTGGATGTCGCGGCCGAGTCGGCTGTGACCACGTCGGCCCCGCCGCCACGCAACGAAGCGTTCCGTCTCCAAACTGAGACCGGCCAGATCGCCGCGTATCTGAAGCAACAATACGCCGATATCGAACGCCGCGAAGCACGCCTGCATGCGCAGTTCGCTCAGTCCGACCAGGAGCGGCGCGATCAACGACTGTGGATCAACCAGGTTGAATCGCAGCTTGCCGAGCGCGAGCGTGCCCTGGCGGAAAAAGAAGACGCGCTGGCAACCCAGGTCACGACCTGCGAAGCCCTCGATCGTGAGTTGCGAGAGCTTCAGGAGACACTGCTGCGCGAGCGACATGCGTTCGATGTCGAACGGCAGGAATGGGAACGCACTCGCGATGAACAGATCCAGGTCATTGAGGCGATGCGGGCCAAGCAGCAAATCGAACTCGATCGACTGCGAGCCGAGACCCTGGCGGAACTAGGTGCCGCAGAAACAGAACTGAAACAGAAGGCGGTCCTGCTCGATAACCGGCACCGGTTTCAACAGGAACACCTGCAGCGACTCATGCAGGACTTCGAGATCCAGCAGAACGAGTTTCGCCGCGAAGAGCAGATGCTGCGAACTCAAGCCGAAGCCGAACGTCAGCAAAACT
>JAFEBR010000755.1 GCA_018242565.1 Planctomycetota bacterium
ATCGAGCACTCGTTGCAATTGATGCACAACAAACAGACGCATGAATTGCCGCAGGACAAGGCAGAGTTGCGGTACCTGGCGCGGCGTCTCGACTTTGCGACGGCCGAGCATTTTCTCGATCACTACCAGCAGCATTGCGTGCAGATTCGCCGAATTTATAACCGGTACCTGGGTCCGCAGGACAAAGCTCATCTGCCCCATGACGGCCCGCCGAACCCCGCGCTGAAAAAGCACTTGTCGCGACTCGAACGGGAATATTCGGCGACATTCAGCGAGCCAGACATCGAGCATCATGCCCAGCTGGCCGGGCGACTGGATGACGATGATCCGGTCCTTGTCGAATTCGAACCCGTCGAAGACAAATGGCGGGTTACGATTGTGGGATATGACTTTCCGGGGGAATTATCGCTGATCTGCGGTCTGCTGATCGTGCATGGTTTCGATGTGACCCAGGGGCAGGTCTTCACCTACGAACCGCTGGCGGCGACCGATGCCGGAGCCGGCATGAAACCCAGCCGGCAGACCTGGCGCCGCCCGCCCGGGCGCCGTCCTGCGCGTCGAAAAGATGCCGCGTCGGAATTGCCCGCACTCGAAGATTCGCGACAGAAAATTGTCGACGTGTTTACAGTCCGTCCAGAGCCGGGGGTGGTCGCCTGGGAGGCATTCAAGGCGTATGCCGCTGATCTGCTCGCGTTCATTCGGCAGTTGCAGGCCGGCGAGACGGCGGCGGTGCAGGGGAGTCTGGTGAAACGCGTGGCCGCCAGGTTGCGGACTGCCGCCAGCCAGTTGCCGACGAATCTGTATCCGATTCACATTGAAATCGACAACGCGGTCTCCAGTCAGTTCACCGTGCTGCGAATTCGCGCCGAAGATACCACCGGATTTCTCTACGAGTTGACCAATGCACTGGCCTTGTCGGATGTGTACATCTCGCGGGTCAGCGTGCAGTCGGCCGGAACTCAGGTGTTCGATACGCTGTTTGTGACCGATGCCCGCGGACAGAAGATCGTCGAACCACAGAAGCTCCGCGAACTGCAGACGGCAACCGTGTTGATCAAGCACTTCACGCACCTGTTGCCTCGATCGCCCAATCCCGAAGCAGCCCTGGTGCATTTCCGCGAGTTCGTCGGCCAGTTGTTCACCCGTCCCGATTGGCCTGAAGAACTGGCGTCGCTCGAACAATCAAACGTTCTCGAAGCCCTGGCACAGTTGCTGGGGGTCAGTGATTTTCTGTGGAACGACTTTCTGCGGATGCAGCATGGGAACCTGTTCCCGGTGGTGCGTGATATCGATGCCCTGGCGACAGCCAAAAGTCGCGAGGCACTCGAGGCCGAACTGCAGGTGGCACTGCGTGCCGCCCCGACTGCGGCCGAGCGGCGGGACGCGCTCAATGCGTTCAAAGACCGCGAAATGTTTCGCGTCGATATGCGACACATTCTGGGACACTCGGGGGTGTTTCGCCAATTCTCAGAGGAATTGAGTGATCTGGCCGAGGTGGTGGTCGTGGCCTGCACCGAAATGTGCTGGACCGAGTTGGTCGCGCAATATGGCGAACCGCGTACGAAAGCCGGTGGTCCGATTTCGTACGCCGTCTGTGCCCTGGGCAAATGCGGCGGCCGCGAATTGGGTTTCGCGTCCGATATTGAACTGATGTTCGTGTACGAAGCCGATGGCCGCACCGTCGGAAAACAGAAAATCAGTGCCGTCGAGTTCTTCGCGAAGCTCGTGGAAGGGGTCACGCATGCCATCCGTGCTCACCGCGAAGGAATTTTTGAGATCGACTTGAGGCTGCGGCCGTACGGCAAGGCCGGCAGCCTGGCCGTCTCGTGTGAGGCGTTTCAGAATTATTTCGGCCCCGAGGGAACGGCCTGGCCTTATGAACGGCAGGCGTTGGTCAAGCTGCGGCCGATTGCCGGCAACGCCGAATTCCGACAGAAGCTGTCGAAACTGCGGGATCAGATGATTTACACAGGCGATCGGTTCGACGTCGCGGCGATGCGCGGTATGCGGGAACGGCAGATCCGGCAGTTGGTCAGTCCTGGCACCTTCAATGCCAAGCTCAGCCCGGGGGGACTGGTGGACGCCGAGTATCTCGTGCAGGGACTGCAGATCAGTTTCGGCCATCGTGGTGCCGAGTTGCGATCGACGAACTCCCTGGACGCGATCGCGGCGCTGGCCCGGGCCGAAATTCTTTCTGTGGCCGATGCCGCCCAACTGACCGATGCCTACGACTTCCTGCGACGGCTGATCGGCGCCCTGCGTATTGTACGGGGGAACGCCCGCGATCTGACGTTGCCCCCTCAAGAAAGTGAAGAGTTTGCATTCCTGTCCCGGCGCCTGGGCTACGGCGATGACCTGCTGCGGCTGCGCCACGAACTCGAAGTCTACGTGGCGCATATCCTCGACCTCAGCGAACGGTTGATGAACTGAGGTCCGGTTTCGGCCGACCATAGGAACCCCTTCATTAGGGGAAATCCGGTAAAAGGCGCTGATTTCTATGAGGAGTCACGCACCGATTAAAATGCTTCGCTTGATACCAGACACTGACATCCCGGCGCGATGTCAGGCGTAGTGTCTGAAATCGATGGGGGCCAGCATTTCCCGTGAATTCATGCTGGCGATTTTGCGACATCCCTGCTAAAACCAGCACAGTGGAAGACTTACGGAAATTCTGAAGCGACATTGAACATTCATGAGCGACTTATTTCACGCGATTTACGAACTGGCTTGGTCCCTTGTCAGCTTGGCTGTGGCGCTTTTCAGCCTGGTTTTGCCGTGGACGCCCCTGGCGGCCTGGGTGGCCTTCTGGCTGTTTGCGGTCAATTGGGTCAAATTGCGAGAGACGTTGGCCAAAGGGGGCTGGGTCGGTGTCGCGTTGATCGGCGCGATGATGATCCTGGTCTGGGGCAGCGTGGCTCCCGGGTCTGGCAATTTTGACTTTTACGGTTTGAAGGTCAGCAATTTCGTCGAAAAGACGGTGTACGTTTCGGGATTGCTGGTCATCATGTTCCTGGCAGGTGCTCTGCAATTGTCGGGCTTCTGTGCCGGCTGGATGAATTTTGAAGAACCGGTGGTGGCTGACGCCCATGGGCACCATGGCGACCACGGACACGGTCACGATGACGGGCATGGCCACGACGCGGGCCACGGGCACGATGCCGGTCACCACGGCGGTCATCACTAACCGTTCGTCGACATTTGAATCATTTCGGTCGGCAATCGCCTCGCAGGCGGTTGCCGATTTTTTTTGCGTATGGCTCCTTCGCCGAGCTGACGTGTTTGCGTTGTGTCAACCTGTCTAGCGGTCTGGCTGTGGCCGCTTACCGCTTGTGTTATTCTCGGAGTCTCACTCCAGCGCGCGACCTGCTTATGTCGCTTGGCTCTTGCGCGTTGCTCTCGACTTCGCCTGAGATGTATTGGCATGCCTCACTCGACCGATCGTAATCTGCTCACCGGAATTCTCGCCTGGCAACTGGGGCTCGTCGGTTGTGATCAATTGCTGACGGCGATGGATGCCTGGATTCTTGAGTCAGAGCAGCCACTGGAAATCATTCTGTTTCGCCGTGGTGTGCTCACCCAGCAAAAAATGGATTGGTTGCGGAAAATTGTCGACCAGCATCTGGAATTCCATGGGAATGACCTCCGCAGCAGTCTGCGTTCATTGAATGCCAGTCGAGAATTGCGTACCGGGCTCGAATCCTTAGACGATCCCCATCTCCAGGCCACTGTTGCGCAACTGGTCTGGTCCGACGATTCCAGCGGCGTGATTGATGTCGGGCCGCCGGTCGCTCCCGCGGATGGTATCCCCGATTTGGGACCGGCCCAGCGATTTCAGGTGGTCCGCCCGCACGCCCGGGGAGGCTTGGGAGAAGTCTTTGTCGCCAAAGATCTCGAGTTGAATCGCGAAGTGGCCCTCAAGGCGATTCAGGGCCAATATTGCGACGATGAGGTGAGTCTATCGCGATTCCTGTTGGAAGCGGAAGTGACCGGCGGATTAGAGCATCCGGGCATCGTGCCCGTGTACGGTCTGGGAAAAAACGCCGATGGTCGTCCGTTTTACGCCATGCGGTTCATTCGTGGCGAAAGCTTGAAAGAGACGATTGAGCGGCTTCATGCCCGCGGGCCGGTGGATTACAGTTCGCTGGAGTTTCGCCAGTTGCTCGGGCGATTTGTGGATGTCTGTCAGGCCATCGAATACGCGCACAGTCGGGGCGTTCTACATCGAGATCTGAAGCCGGCCAACATCATGCTGGGGAAATTTGGCGAGACCCTGGTGCTCGACTGGGGACTGGCCAAGCCAGCCGGGATGTCCAGTCATCCCTCGGTGGCGGACGAAGCCGCGTGGCAGTATGCGTCCGAGCTCGAGGCCACGCGGGCCGGGGTCATCATCGGGACCCCGGGTTTCATGAGTCCCGAACAGGCCGCCGGGCAAGTGGTCCTGATGGGGCCGACTACCGACATCTACAGCCTCGGCGCGACGTTGTACCAGATGCTCACGGCCCAGGGGCCGATCGGAGCGCATCGATCGACGACTCTCAATCCACAGAGTAATAGTCCCAAACTGACCGTTGTCGAGGTCTTGCGGCGTGTTAAGCGTGGCGAGTATCTACCGCCACGGGACGTGAACCCGGGCATTCCCGCTCCGCTGGCCGCGATCTGCGTCAAAGCCATGGCCCTGCAACCTGGCGACCGTTATCCGTCAGCGGCTGATCTGGCCGCGGATATTGAGCGCTACCTGGCCGATGAACCGGTCTCGGCGTTTGTCGAGCCGTTGACCATTCGGGCGCGGCGCTGGATGAAATGGCATCAGACGCTGGTCGGTTCGACGGCTGCGGCAGCCGTGGTGACGGCCATTGCGCTGGGGATTTTCGGCGCGGTCGTCAAGGGGAAGAACTCGAGCCTGGCTGCCGCCAATGCGGCCATTGAAAAGCAGAGCGAGCAGATTCTGCAGCAGTTTGAAACCCTGACTTCCGCCCGGCAGGACGCCCAGCGCTCGGCCGACGAAGCCCGGGCGGTGCTCAAGTTCTTCGAGAATCGAGTACTCGCCGCCGCTCGCCCGGAGTCACAGGATGGCGGCTTGGGAGTAAAAGTGACCGTCCGCGAGGCGATCGATGCCGCCGACCCGCTGATCCCCGAGGCCTTTGCGAATCAGCCCTTGGTCGAGGCCTCGCTGAGAAATACGCTAGGGGTGACGTATTCGTATCTGCGTCTCGATCAGCGCGCGATCGCCGAGCATTCAAGAGCACGCGAACTGCGAGCGGCACATCTGGGGCCTGAGCATCCCTCTACGCTGGAGTCGATGAATAATCTGGCGGTGGCGTTCCAGGAGTCGGGACAGGTGGCGGCCGCACTGCCGCTGTTTGAACAGACGCTGCAGGCCACGCAGTCCCGGTTGGGCGCCGCAGACCCCGAGACCCTGACGGCCCTGGGAAACCTGGCGATGGCCTATAAGCTCGCCGGGAAGCTCGACCTGGCCTTGCCCTTGCTCGAACAAACGCTCGAGCGCCGACAGACACAACTGGGGCCCGATCATCCGCAGACATTGACGTCGATGAACAATCTGGCGAATGCCTACCTGGATGCGGGCCAGTTGGATCAGGACATCCCTTTGTTTGAAGAGGCCCTCGAACGCCGCCGGGCAAAACTGGGGCCCGAACATCCCCATACCCTGATGTCCATGAACGGCCTGGCGATGGCATACAAACATGCCGGCCGACTTGATCGAGCCGTGCCACTGCTCGAACAGGCGTTGCAACTGTTGAAAACCCGGCTCGGCCCGGAGCATCCCGTCACGTTGACGTCGATGAACAATTTGGCCATGGTCTACAGTGAAACGGGGCAGTCGAAACTCGCCCTGGCCCTGTTGCGTGAAACGCTCGACTTGCGACAGGCTCACCTGGGGACCCGCCACCCGGATACGCTGGTGTCCCTGACAAACCTCGCCAGCGTGAATTACGTGGCGGGAAACCTGGACCAGGCCCGGCTACTGTTTCAACAGACATTGCCCCTTCTGTCCGACCAATTCGGGCCCGATCATCCCCTGACGCTGACCGCGATGAACAATTTGGCCAAAACGTATCAGAGCCAGTCTCGGCTGGATCAGGCGCTCCCTTTGTTTGGCCAGGCTCTGGAGCTTACGCGAAACCGGTTTGGTTCCGAACACCGCGAGACCTTAGTGGCCATGACGAATCTGGCATTGGCCGCTGTCGCGGCGGGTCAGTTCGAGCGGGCATTACCGCTCTTGCAGGAGTCACTCGATTTGCAAACCGCCCGGCATGGCGCTGACCATCCCGATTCGATTGCGGCTCAGTACAACCTGGCGCGGGCCCTGCAGGCGGCCGGACAGGCCGAACGCTCACTGCCGTTGTTTGAACAGGCACTCGCACGACAGCGGGCACAGTTGGGGGCCGAGCATCCACACACGCTGACCTTGATGAACAATCTGGCTTTGGCGTACCAGTCGGCCGGGCGGGTGGAATCGTCGGTGCCGTTGCTCGAACAGACGCTGCAGATTCGCCAGACGCACTCGGGCGCAACTCACCCCGACACGTTGGCCTCCATGGACAATCTGGCGCGCACGTACCTGGTCATCGGCAAACCTGATCAGGCACTGCCATTATTTGAACAGTACGTCCACGGACATCTGCCCCAACTGAAACGCGAGTCGCCAGCGTTTGCGTATGTGCTGTCGAATACCAGCCTGGAACTTTTGAAGTACCAGCAGTTCGCGGCCGCGGAACCGTATCTGCGTGAGTGTCTGGAGATTCGTCAGCGGCTATTGCCCGATGACTGGACCACCAGCAACACGCAGAGCATGTTAGGGGGCGCGCTGGCAGGACAGAAAAAATTCGCCGAGGCGGAACCGTTGTTGCTGGCAGGCTGGACCGGGTTGCGGGACCGCGCGCGCCAGGTCCCGCCTAACGGAAAAATCCGCATACTGGAGTCGTACCAGCGACTTGTGGATTGTTATACCGCGTGGGGAAAGCCGGCTGAGGCGGAGCACTGGCAGCAGGAACTCGATCGATCACGCTCAACCCTGGGTGACACCCCACCGCCACGTGGTTAGGTCGCCCCAGCCTTGCCGATCGCTGGTGATGCGTGTGTCACCGCGGGACCGTGCCGGTCATCGGGCGGGCTGACCCCCCTGGGATATGGTGAATTACAAACCGGCAAGGTGGGTGATCTGCGGCTTCGCGTCGCTGAAAATCTTCATTAAGATCCCCAGCATGCCAGCAGATTGCGTGACGGGCTGGTGGACGGATGCATGTCGGGGGCATTGTTGTCTTGGGGAGTTCTGCCATGTCGGTCGTTGATCAGGCGGTTTCAAATCAGACAGCCTGCCGTCGGTGTCGCTCCCGATGGCATCGCTGCCCGGTACGGTTCGCGTGGGGGTTCGTGCTGTGTGCCACATTGGGTGGCATGGGAATGAGCACCAGCGCTGCGGCGCCACCCCCCGCGGCTGACAAGGTCGCCGCGGCGGAGTCGGCCGTGGCCGAGTCTGACCCACAGGTGCTCGTATTGACCGCCTACGCCAAATCCGTAGCGGCCGCGTATGAGCAATGGGCTGCCGGGGAGAGTGCTGCGGCCCGGGCCCGGTTGGCCGAACTGGCGCCGGAGCTGCGTGGCTGGGAATGGCACTACGTGAATCGACTCTGCACGGCCGAACTGGCCCCGCCAGCCGGTGGGGCCGGCGCTGAAATGAAACGCAACGCGTTGGTGCTGACCGGTCATAAAAACAGTGTGGATACCGCGTTGTTCGGCCCGCAGGGAGCGTGGGTGGTCACCACCAGTGCCGACCATACGCTCAGAATCTGGGACTCCGAGACAGGGGCCCAGTTGAAGTCAGCGGAACCAACCGGCTGGAATCTCTGCCATGCCTCGCTCAGTGCCGACGGGAAGAAACTGCTCACGACCAATCATCCGTACGTCCGTGTCTGGGACACACAGACGGGAGAGCAATTGGTCGATCTGACTCGGCAGGTGGGCATGGAAAGTCAATGGCCGATTCATTTCGCCGGAGCGATCAGCCCGGATGGCAAACGTGTGGTCACCTGCAGCCCGAAGTTCAAAATTAAGCTCCGTGATTCTCAGACCGGAGCGGAAATCGTCACCCTGCAGGGAATCCATACGTATTGGGCGCATTCGGCGGCGTTCAGTGCCGACGGACGTCTGCTGGTGACCGCCAGTGAAGCGGACGATGCGGCTCGCGTGTGGGATGTCAAAACCGGGAAGGAACTCTGGCAGCTCAAGGGGCATGGGCGTCAGGGTGTCTGGTCTGTGGCGTTCGACCCCCAGGGGGCGCAAGTGGCCACCGGCGCTGGGGAAGGCCCGTTGCGGCTGTGGAACATTACGGATGGTCAACTGGTCCAAACGATTCCGGCACATACGCGACCGCTCACGGCGATCGCCTGGACTCCCGATCGATCGCGGATTGTCACGGGCAGCCAGGATCACACCGTCAAGATCTGGGATCCTGCCACGGGTTCGCATTTGTTTACGTTGCCGGGGCACACCGACATCGTGAACTCGGTCGCCTTCAATCGGGACGGAAACCGGCTCATCACGGGAAGCTGGGACAAAACCGCCCGGATCTGGGATGCTCGGCCGCTACCGATGGCCAATGCCGCTCCCCAGAAAGCGGAATAGACGTGCCGCCAATTCTGGAGTCGGGCAGGGGGGCGGATTCAACCGTTCGTCGATGCCCCGGCCTTTAACCAGAGCGGGGACATTTCGCGGCGAGTCCAGCGGAGTGCGTGACGCTGTTCAGCGGGTCGCTTGGTGGGCTGCGACGAACTCCCCAATCCGTCGAATCGCTTCCCGCGATTCGGGTAAGCCGCGGATGTGAAAGACGTGCATCATGCCGGGCCAGATTTCGAGAATCACCGGCACGCCGTCGGTTCGCGCTTTGACCGCGACGCGCAGGCTGTCGTCCCGCAACATTTCGTGCTCGCCGGTTTGAATCAGCAGCGGAGGCAAACCGCGGAAGTCGCCAAACACGGGGGATGCCAGGGGATTGCGAGGATCGGTTTGAGGCAGGTACCGGTCGCGAAACTCGGGCATCGTGCGCGCACTGATGATCGGATCCTCGACCGACTTCAGGGACTGGCTGGCCAGGGTAAAATCGGTCGCCGGGGAAATGGCGATGCCCCCCGCGGGCAGCGGACGCTTCCGGGCTTTCAGAGCCAGCAACGTGGCCAACGTCAGATTTCCCCCGGCGGAATCGCCCGCAATGAAGGTCGCTTTCGCGGCGGCCGGTCCCGTGGGGCCCTGCTGAGTGAGCCAGTCGTGGGCGGCGACACAGTCATCGAGCCCCGCCGGGAACGGGTGTTCGGGGGCCAGACGATAATCGACGACCAGGACCGCGCACCGGGCGGCACGCGACAGGTCGGCGGCCAACGGCAAATAATTGCCTCCGCTGCCCGAGACCCAGCCACCTCCGTGCAGATACAAGAGCCGCACCGTCGGATCGGCGTCGGGTGTCAGAACCCATTCCGCCGGTACGTCGCCAATCTGGACTTTTTTCAGCGTCACGTCGGGGCCGGCGGGTTCCTGTCGGGCCCCCATGCCGGCCCGCAACCCGGCCAGGTCAAAGCTGGCGGCTCCAAACGGAGGCGATTGCCGGCGCTGTTCCAGCAAGCGTGTGCCTTCCGGGGACACGGTGCGTTGCCAGACTTCCGGAGACGCCAGACGGCGCGTCGGTTCGAGCAGATCGACCAGTGCCAGTTGCTCGAACATCAGCTGCGCCTGGCTCCCTTCGTAGACGATGCCCACGTGGTCCCGATCGATCCGCGTCAGGCTGGGGTAACCGGCGCCGCGACCTTCATCGAGCAGCCAGTGGTGCGAATCGGGCCAGGTGAGACCGTCATCGAAGCTGACCTGTACCGTCTGGTGGGTACGTCCCTTCTGGGAATGTGGGTTGGAGAAAATCAAGACATGCGCGGGCTGGCCCCCCTGCTCGTAGTCGAATCGTAGCAGGCTGCCGTTGCAGTTGGGCTCGATCAGCGTCTGTTTGCTGCTGGGGTGGGCTTCCCACGTTTTGCCGAGGTCGGGAGTGACGACGACGGCTCGAAACCGTTCGCGATCGTTGCGAACGTTCAACATGATCGAGCCATTGCCGAGCAGTGCGGCCTGACATTCATTCCCCCCTGTGTAGCCAGGGGCGCCGACCGTCCACGTCTTGCCATGGTCACGACTGGTCATCACCGTGGCAAAAGTCTCGAGTGGCTCGCGACCGGTGCGCCCCTGGACCGGCATGACCAGCGTGCCATCAGCCAGGCAAAAACCCGACTGCGGTGCGGGAGCGAGCAGCCACCACGATTCCTGCTTGAGTTGCCGGGTCAGGTTTTCGGGTGGGGACCAGGTCAGGCCGTCGTCCCGGGACCGCACGACCAGCAGTTGTGCGGCCTTGCCGATTTCAAAGCCGGCTTCTGAACCATCGTCAACCCACTGATGTTTGCCGGGTTTGCCGTTCATCCAGACCGCGAAACAAAAGATTTCCCCGGTCTGTTGATCAACGATGATGCCCGGATCGCTGCAGCCATTCTGTTCCGCCGGCAAGCCCCCGAATTGCCCCATATCCATGATGACCCGCGGCGCTTCCCAGGTCTGGCCGCCATCGGTACTGCGACTGAGCCCGATATCGATGTCTTCCTGTAGATCACGACCGGCCCGCCGGCGCATGTCGTACACAGCGAGCAATGTGCCTTTTGTAGATGTCGTCAGTGCGGGAATCCGGTAGGTATGCACGCCATCGTCGTTCGATTTTCGCAGGGCGACGCCGATTCGCTGGCGGGCGCAGGCGACATCGTCGAGGGGCGTCAGCGTCCCCAGTGACGTGACAACCGCAGTACACGTGGCCACGAGGTGATTCTGTAAACGGGCCGAGTCGCGCAGACGGCACGAGAGCCAGACGACATTGGGGCCC